>NZ_LWBL02000029.1 GCF_001644195.2 Bacillus marinisedimentorum
GGGCTCGCAGCTGGACATTGATCTTGCTTAAACACTTATACTGTCTTACCAATTAAAAAAGGCATCCGCCAGTTCGGCGGATGCCAGGTAAATCACATTTGCGGGGTTGGGGTTTTCCTATGATCCTTTTTGTTTAAAATAGACTGCAAAATATACATGGCTGCCAAAACGGCCAGGCCGACAAGCGAAATTAAAAGGTTAGGATAAATCAAAAGAATCCCGGCCGAAAATAGAACTATCCGTTCAATAAAGTTGGAATGTCTGACAAAGAACCCGATCATTGCCGAACTTATCCCTGCCATGCCGAGAAGTGCTGTCACAACAGCCGGCAGGACACTCACGAAAGTAGCGCCCTCCTGCAAAAGCAGCTCCGGCTGCATCACGAATATATACGGAATGATGAAAGCGGCTATTGCCAGTTTAAACGCCGTTATACCGGATTTCATCGGATTCGCGCCGGCGATTCCCGCACCTGCATAAGCTGCCAGCGAAACAGGAGGTGTAATGTCGGCAACAATTCCGAAATAGAAGACGAACATGTGGACAGCTATGACCGGAATTTCAGGGAATGCATTCAAAATAGCCGGTGCAGCCATGGACGCTGTCACAACATAGTTTGCAGTTGTCGGCAATCCCATTCCGAGCAAAATGCTGGCCAGCATCGTGAAAAACAGGATCAGGAAAAAATTCCCTGATGCGAGCTCAATAATGCCTCCGGCAATCTTGCCGCCAAGCCCTGTCAACACGACAATACCTACGACAATGCCTGCTGTCGCACACGCCGATATGACAGGCAGGGCTGTTCGTGCACCCTGTTCAAGAGCATCAAGCATCTCACGGAGAGACATACGTGTCGCTTTACGGAAAAGGCTGACGGCAAAAGCAATTCCGATTCCCCACAATGCTGCATAGGTCGGTGTCCGGCCGGAAAGCAGCATCCATACGATTGTCACTAGGGGCAGAAGCAGGTCCATCTTCTTCAGCAAGTTGGTCCCTTTCGGCAAATCCTCTTTCGAAACTCCGAGAATGCCTTGTTTCTTTGCCTCAAAATGAGTCCCCATAAACACACCTGAAAAGTAAAGAACCGCAGGGATGATGGCGATGATGATAATTTCACTGTACGGCACACCCGTATATTCAGCCATGATAAAGGCTGCAGCACCCATAATAGGGGGCATGATTTGACCGCCTGTTGAGGCGGAAGCTTCTGTTGCTGCTGCAAATTCCGGACGGAAACCTGCCCGTTTCATCATCGGGATGGTAAAGGAGCCGGAGCCGACCGTATTGGCAACCGAGCTTCCTGTCACCATCCCCTGCAGTCCGCTGGCAGCAACTGCCGCTTTGGCTGTACCGCCTGTAAACCGGCCAGTCAGGGCGAAAGCGAGGTCATTGAAAAACTTCCCGATGTCCGTCTTGACGAGCATCACGCCAAAAAACAGGAACAGGTAAATGTACTGCGAAGATATTTGAATCGGTATTCCGAAAATGGCATTCGATTTAAAAAACATTTCTGTACTCAATCGTTTCCAATCAAACCCGGCATGGCCAAACATTGGGATTCCGGTTCCCCACAGCCCATATGCGAGAGCCGCAACCGCAATGATGACGATCGGGACGCCTACCGCTCTCCTTGTTCCTTCGAGAAGCAATACAATGCCGATTGTCGCCACGGCAATATCAAACGGACTATATCCGAATATGATGGCACCATTGATCAGCCGTTCGTAGTTAAACACGATGTAATAATTCGTGAACAGGGCCAGCAAGGCTAAAATCACGTCATACCAGGCGACTCCACTTTTGCTGGTCCAGTGCTTCCTGGCAGGATAGAGAATAAAGATAAGGGCAAGCCCAGTACCAAGGTGGATCGGTCCTTGTATAAGGGAGGGATAAACCCCTTTATAGGCTGTAAACAAATGAAATATTGTTAAAGCGGCGCCAATGATGGTGACCACCCAAGCCCACTTTCCGATATCGATTCGGAAGGCATGTTCCCGGTCATATTTTGCAAGTATTTCTTCACTTTGTATGTCTTTATCTTCATTTTGTGTTTTATATTCTTTTTTCATCTCTTCACCATCCAATCTGATGTTGATTCCCGCGAAAAGGGAGGAATGTATCGGTTTCGTTACAGTAGATCCTGTATTTCGCGGAACCCGAAATTTTGCCGGCGGAGAAATTACATTGCGGCGTCATGCGGAATATTAATAATAGTGGTTTTTAATGGTGCCCGGCGTGCCTCAGAAATATTCGGCAAAACGACCGGACAGATAATGTCCGGCCGTTTTGCCTTATAGTGCAAGCTGCGGCCTGTTAGTCAAGCAGGCCGATTTCTTTATAATATTTTTCCGCACCCGGGTGCATTGGAAGGCCTTCAGAGCCTTTGAGAGCATTTTCTTCGGTGATATGCGCGCCCTGTTCATGGGAAATGTCACCGGAGTTTTCGATCATGGCTTTCGTGATTTGGTAGCCAAGCTCTTCACTGATCTGATTGGTGGAGCCGACCAGGATCGCGTATGCTGTCACGGTTGCCACGGGCTCTTCCAGCCATTCAAACGTATCAGCTTCAATGGTGAATTCCTGGTAGTCCGTGTTTTCTAGCAGCGAATTAAGTGCGTCCCCTTCAATTTCAAGGTATTTGACATCTTTTGTTGCCGCATACAGTTCATCGACACTGGCAGCCGGAAGTCCAAGGAAACCGAACGTGGCATCAAGCTGGCCATCCTGGAGTTTCTTCTTGGCATCGCCAAAACCTTCTTCAAACGCTTCGTAGTCTCCATCACTCAAACCGTAAGCTTCCAGGATTTGCTTGGCCGCAGCCTGTGTTCCGCTTCCCGGAGGACCGATGGCGACTTTCTTTCCTTTCAAGTCAGCGATTGTTCCAACGCCAGTTGAATTAAGGGTGACAACTTGCATGACTTCAGGGTAGATATGCCCCATAAAGCCGAAGTTTTCAATTTTTGAGCCTTCAAACTCCCCTTCACCGTTGGCAGCGTTCAATGCAGGAATATGGACAGTCATACCAAGCTGGAGTTCGCCTCGTCCAATTTTTGCAAGGTTTTCCACAGAAGCACCGGTTGATACAGCACTTACATTGAAGCCTTCAACATCTACATTTTTCTTCATCACTGTCGCCATTTCCTGTCCTAGCGGGAAATAAGTTCCGCCTGTACTGCCTGTACCAAGCTGGATATCCGTTTTAAAGTCTTCTTCGGACCCTCCTTCTCCGCCTTCACCTGCATTGCCTCCATTGCCGGAATCACCGCAGGCAGCCAGAAACATGGACATTGTGAGGACAGTCACAAGCATAATTAGCCATTTCTTCAAAAAAACTCCCCCTTCTAATTTTTTTATAAAACCATCAGAATATTCTGACGGAATGTCCCATAGTTAAGTATTGAAATATCAATCATTATGTCAAAAGTTAAAATTCTACTATATCAAGGAAAGATATACAACACCTGTTATATAAAATATATATTTATATTAAAACAAAAATGTATCAAACCGTCAACAATCTGTAACAGACATGAAACCGGTCAAAAATATTGCTGACGGCTTTATCCGGCTGTTATCCGGCTTTTTTAACGTTGTTGTGCGCATGAACAAATGCTCCAGGCGCCCGCTTATGACGATAGCCGCTGGCGCCTGGAGCTGGACGATTCCCTTCTGGCTTTTTATTCACAACGCTTACATTTTATAATTTCCTTAACAAAGAAAAAACCCGCTTATGATAGCGGGCTTTCTGCTGTGAATATTTCTTCGATTTTCTCTTTGGATACGAGGATATCACGCGGCTTGCTGCCTTTTTGTTCTGAAACAATACCTTGTGCCTCCATTAGATCAATCAGGCGTGCAGCCCGGTTGAAACCAATTCGGAATCTCCGCTGCAGGGCAGACGATGAAGCACCGCCCTGTTGTGCAGCAAACAGGCATGCTTCTTCAAAAAGTTCATCTTCTAACTGATCGGGTTGGGACCGCTGGACAAGATCCTCCGGTTCAAACATATAAGAGGGCTTCTGCTGCGCCCTGACAAAATCTGCAACTCTGTCAATTTCATCATCTGAAACAAAATTACCCTGTATGCGTACAGGCTTGGATGATCCATTTTCCAGGAAGAGCATATCACCTTTTCCAAGAAGCTTCTCTGCTCCTCCGCCGTCGATGATCGTCCTGGAATCAACCTGTGAGGAAACGGCGAATGCAGCCCTTGTCGGAATGTTGGCTTTAATCAAGCCGGTAATGACATCGACAGACGGCCGCTGGGTCGCAAGGACAAGATGAATCCCGCACGCTCGCGCCTTCTGGGCAATTCGGCAAACAGCATCCTCGACATCCTGAGGTGAAACCATCATTAAGTCTGCAAGTTCATCAATGACAATGACCAGATAAGGAAGGAGCTGGTCTTTTTGCCCGAATTCCCTGGCTTTATTGTTATATCTCGTAATGTCTCGGACACCTGCATGAGCAAATAACTCATATCTGCGCTCCATTTCTTCAACCGACCATTTAAGTGCGGCGGTAGCAGCCTTCACATCAGTAATAACAGGGCTGACCAGATGCGGCAGATTATTATAAGGCGCCAGCTCAACCATTTTCGGATCAATCAACAGCAGCTTTAATTCATGAGGAGCAGCTTTATAAAGCAGGCTGACCAGCATGGAATTGATACAGACACTTTTTCCGGATCCGGTGGCGCCGGCGATCAAGCCATGCGGCATTTTATTTAAATCCGTGACAACCGGCTGTCCCGCAATGTCAAGCCCAAGCGCAACCGTCAGCGGCGAATTGCTTTGCATGAATGCGGGGCTTCTTAGTATCTCACGAAGGAAAACAGGAGCACTCTTCAAGTTCGGCACCTCGATGCCAATCGTGTTTTTACCGGGAATGGGTGCTTCTATGCGGATATCTGCAGCTGCAAGGCTGAGTTTTATATCGTCAGTCAGATTGGTGACTTTATTCACCTTCACACCGGGCTCCGGCTGGACTTCAAACCTTGTGACTGCAGGCCCTTTCGTCACTCCCACCACATGAGCGCGGACATTGAAGTTTGCCAGGGTGGCATCAAGAAGTTCACGCTGTTCTTTCAGCCAGTCTTCATCATCGCCTGGTGACTTGGGAGGCACATCGAGAAGCTGCAAGGACGGGTACTGATAAGATCCTTTCCCGGGCATCTTTCTTGCAGCCTTGTCTTTGTCACGCTTCAACATGACAACATTGTACGGCACGTTAGCCGTTTCATTTTCACGGGTTCCTTGCGGACGGTTCAGCTTCTCATCCACTCGTTCCCGATGCTGTTTCGGCACAGGTTTATCATCGCGTGTGTTTTGCTGCCGCCCAGCAAACTCCTCTTGCATGTTCACCGCATCCGGAGTGGTTTTATCCGTTGATGCCCTGTCACTTTCAGTTATTTCCGGCGTTTCTTGAAAATCGGCATTCTCCGCTTCATTGAATCCGTCCGTTTGTTCCTGCTTCAAGCTGTCATTTCTCCCGTCAGGAATTGATTCTGCTTCATTATCCATGTGAATCATCGTCTTTTCCGGGGAAGGCTTTTCAGGGGAATCCACAGGTGCAGCCTCCATAAAGGATTCATTATATCCTGGACCGGTCCCCTGTTCCGCTGCATGGTCGTCCATTCCAGAAACGGCCTCTTCCCTGTACACTTCATGACCGGCTCCAACGGCAGGCTCATGATGCTCCAGGACCGTTTCCTGTGCTTCACCATAACTTTCATACACTATCTCTTCGCTGTGCACATCGTGTTCAGACCTGGTTTGTGACTGGTCACTTTCCAGCATGATCTCCCGGCCAGTGTTACGTTCATGATTTTCATTGACGGACTCCTCATCTGCCTCTGGTTCCATAACAGGCCAATTATTCTCCATTTCAGCTTCATAATCATCATTTCGATATCCTGTTTCCTCTTCCCTTTCAGCGTCTTGCTCAATTGGGGAGAGGGCGTTCAAAAATGAAGAAATGGAAGGCGGCCGGGCCATATCGCCATACCCGTCAGACATCATCGTTTCCCGGGCCATTTCTTTCAATTTTTTGACATCATCCAGCGGTGAAATATAAGGCTTGTTAATGTCGATGAAATGGGATCGGTACATGCCGTCAGGAGCTTTGCCGAATCCATAAATGGGTGACGGGACTTCAGTCCGTTGAAAGGGCCGCTTACTTTCAGAAGGCCGATCAGCTCGTTCAGCGGATTGACCAGCCTGTTTGTTGACAGGTTTCGATCTGCGGATATCCCGGTAAGTTCCTGGTTGCTCCTGATAGACGGCTGGATTATCTTGCTGCTCTTGTTTTTGCCGGATCCGCCTATTTTTCACCGGTTTTTCTTGTTCACGCCGGTCCCTTTTTCGGCCACTTTCATTTTCTTGCCGCCCATCTTCATCAGGGATGAGCGGAAAACGAAAATTCCCCTGCGGATACTGGTAGGAAACACGCGCTTCCACCTCTCTATGTATTCGGGTTTGCTGAGGCGGCATTTCTTTTTTGCTGTCCGTCGGGGGAACACTGCCGTCTTCTTCAGTAAACTGTCTGATCAATCGTTTAATCCAATCCAATCGTTATCACTCTTTCTTGTCGAATGAGAATTTTTACTAATTGTCAAGATGACTTTATTGTACCAAGATTTTGTCGTGATTTGTCTAGTAAATCTCTATTATTTCCAGCAATATAATTGTAAAGAAAAAGGAAAACGCAGGAATAATATCCTGCGTTTCATTTTTCGCTCCAAGGCTGATGTTCATTTTATTTATTAGCTCTGTCAACCGCTGCTGTTAAATTCCACTGCAGATACTCGTTTCCGAAACATCGACAATATCCTTAAAAACAAGGCCGATTTATCAAGACTGAAAAAACGGTTCGCCAGGCTTGCGGCTTTCCTCAAGGATGAGGATCCCCTTTTCAGCCGGTGCATCCGGAAGGTCCAGTTCTTTCGCGGAACAAATCATGCCTGAAGAAGCAATGCCCCTCAGGTCTGCATCTTTGATGATCATACCGCTTGGCATAACCGCCCCCGGTTTTGCAACTACGACCTTTTGGCCATCATCGACATTCGGAGCACCGCATACGATTTGAAGGACGTCTTCTCCTACATCGACTTTACAAATGCTCAGTTTGTCGGCATTCGGATGCTTTGCTTTTTCAATGACATGCCCGACTACGAACTTGGGGGACAGGTCAATATCGAGCGTCTCTGCAAATCCATTCTTTTTAATCATTTCATTGATTTTTTCAGCAAGATCTTGATTCAATTCCACCATCCCGTCTCCTTCGAGAGACAAAAAGGCGGATGCGTTAAATAGATTATACCCGGTTGTTTCACCTGATGTTTTGTCAAAAATACGGACTGCATCGCCCTTCTTTTCATAATCGAGGGTAGTGCGGTCACCGTCTTTCACTGTGACAAGCAGGACATCACCAATGCCTTTTGTATTGTAAAACACATTCATCACTGATTACTCCTTTTCTGTACTTTCCTTTTTTTTATTCTGGGCCAATATGAAAATAGGCTCTAGTTCCTTATTCTCATACAGGAAAGAAAGGGCGGTGACAGGCACCCTTCCATCCGCAAAAAATTTCATTGTCATCTGCGCCAAAATATCGTAGCCGGTATCATTCTGGATATCTGAAATGATCAGCACATCCTGATGGGGAACCGAAATCGCCATCGTCCCTTTCACCGACGCAGCCATTTTTTCAAGGAGAGCTTCATTTAATATCCTGCTCGCATCATAGCCGTCGTTCGCATTCAAAAAGTAAAACGTATTGCCTGCCACCTGATCCTGTTTCATGTCCACAGAAAGGGATCGGACATTGAAACGCGCCACTTCACGCACACGATCGGCGCTCCAGCCTTCCTTCTTTATGAAATCCATATCAAGCAGACGATACGATTTTCCAAGATCAAGAGCATAATAAATCCGTGTTTCCGCAGTATGGTCATCAAACAGCAGCTTTTTCCCGTCTTTCGATTCGACCGGGAACGAAGCCGAGCGGATGACAGGGAATATGTTCTGTTCCTTTCCTTCGAGATGCTGCTGTTCAGCCATCACTTTCAGCGCCTCTTCGACATGATAGACAACATCGTCAACAGCTGCTTCTTTTCTTTCCTCATATTTCGCGACAATCCCTCCGAGTTTTAAATTAATTCCTTGATTTGTCCGTTTATGTTCAATGCGGAGTTCATCATTGTCCCGGTTATAAGAGGTCTGCCAGTCAGGGTTCTTAAGCCTGTCTTCAAGCAGCCTTTTCATTTTGAGGCTGGTCATTTTCACTGCGATCGCCTCCCTGTTATTTCGTTGGTCGCACAATAAATTCATTTTACCATTCTTCGCTGTGAAGTAAAAATACCGTCTTTGAAGACGGTATTTTTGCCTGGTCACACAATATCCGCGGCGTTAAAAAGGATGCATTCAATCTATCCGCCGTGTCGTCTATGTGAGAGATTCAATGAATTCCTGCACCTGTTCTTTTGTTTTTCTGTCTTTGTTCACGAACCGTCCGGCTTCTTCCCCGTCCCGGTATGCGACAAAACTTGGAATGCCGAAAATGCCGAGATCAGCGCACAAATCGATCATTTCATCGCGGTCAACATAGTAAAATCGGTAATCCGGGTATTCATTTTCCAATTCAGGCAAAAACGGTTCGATGAATCGGCAATCCGGGCACCAGTCTGCCGAGAACATCAAAATCGCATCACCTGATTTTACAGCCTCTTGATATGCTTCTATCGTTTTTAGTTCTTCCATTTCATCACCTGCTTTTAATAATCAATTTTCATATCGCCGAATTTGATCCAGCCTTTTTTCCTCATCCATTCAGATAGTATCAGACTGATGACAGCAGGTCCAACGAAATGCAAAAGGATTACTGCCAAAAAAATATCCCAAGAAAAGCCCATTACAGAAAATGTCATGATTTGGCCGACAAGGCCGCTCGTTCCCATGCCGGCTCCGGCGGCATTATTAATCAATTCGAGCCATACCGTAGCGAATGGGGCAAGAACTGCTCCGGCAACAGTAGGCGGAATGAGGATGTACGGATTTTTAACGATATTCGCCACCTGGAGCATGGATGTGCCGATCCCCTGGGCCAGCCAGCCGCCAATGCCGTTCTCACGGTAGCTGCTTGTCGCGAAACCGATCATTTGCGCTGCGCATCCAATTGTTGCCGCTCCCGCTGCCAGGCCATGCAAGTCAAGCATCAAGGCGATCGCAAGGCTTGAAATCGGGGCTGTCAGAGCCCATCCCATTAACACCGCAACCAAAATCCCCATAATGAATGGCCGCTGGTCTGTCGACCACATGATCACCTCACCAAACCACTCAGTGAAGCCTTGAATATATGGTCCGACAAGTGCCGCAACAGCATATCCGGTCAATAACGTTACGAGCGGTGTGACGATGATATCAAGTCTCGTTTCCTTGCTTACAAGTTTTCCGATTTCTGCTGAAATCAGCGCCGCTGCATAACTTCCTGCCGGCCCGCCAAGCTGTCCGCCTGCAGAACCGGTAATAATGGCAGCAAAAATAACAAGCGGAGGTGCCTGAAGTCCGTATGCGATCGCACCGCCAATTGCCGCTCCCATCAAGCCCATGGCGAGCGTCCCGATTTCTACAAGGAACCCGAGCTGAGGGACCTGCTCCCCGATTGTTTTAATGATCAGTCCGATAATTAATGATGAAAAAAGTCCCAGTGCCATATAGCTTAATGCCGTAACAAAATAAACTTTCGGCGAAAGTGTGACTCCTTTTTTAGCTAAAAATTCCCTCATCTGCTTTCCCCCCGCTTTTCTAATATTTCTCCCCTTCTTATTATAGATCGTTTTCTACATGTGTAAAGACACTTGTATATGCCTTTCGTATGAAAATCTGTTTGCCAGTCCCCGATAATCGTTCTATAATTAGTAAAATAGAGAAATTTTTGCCGAATAAAGGGGGATGTTGGTGAAAACAATCCGCAGTAAAATCCGTATCATTGTTGGTGCTTCGCTGTTTGCACTTTTAATTGTTTTACTTTTTACCACGGTCTTTTTTACTATGCAGGAAAATGTTAAGGAAAAACAGCAGAACTTGAATGGGGCCATTACGGTGAGCCAGGATATCATGATTAAGATGAGTGAAATCCGCGGCCTTGAGCAAACCTTTTTAAGGACGCCTTCCAAAGACCTGGCACAAAAATTGAATGAAAACACTGATGAAATGATCGGCATCTCAAAAAAAGTCGAAAAGCAGTTTGAGAACGAACCCGGTTTAAAAAAGCAGTTCAGTGAATTATCAAGCCTGGCAGAAGAATATAAAGGCAAATTACAGCCGCTTGCCGCAATGTTCAAACAGCTGGGTTATTCCGACAATGAAGGACTTAAAAGCAGCCTTATTTCAATCCATGAATCATTTGACGGATATGCCGGCATGTCAGGGGATGATGCTGCAAACGAACAGCTCAGCAAAGTAAAAATGCTTGAAGCGCAATTCATTGCAGATGGCAATAACGAAACATACGTACAGCTCCAGAGTGAAATTGATACATACGAAACACTCGTTATGGAAGCGGCTCAGGGCGAGAGCAGTTTCACAACAGATTTTTTGAAATACCGGAGTGCACTCGACACCATCCAATCAGCATTTATCCGCTCTGAAACAATCACATCTGATTTTGAGGAAATCGCAGAATCAGTAGCAGCTGAAACGGCTGCTGTCAAAAAAGAGGTATCAAACAAATTATCTCTCATCTCCGAACAGCAGCAAAAGCTCCGCAGCTATTTAATCGCCGGTTTAATCGCAATCGGAATCCTGAGCGTTTCCGGCATTCTCGGCATGAGTATTTATCTGACAAGAAATATCATGTCATCGATCCAGTCACTAAAAAAGGGAGCAGAAGTAATCGGGGAAGGAAACCTTTCCTTCCGTGTGGATGTTGTTTCAAAGGATGAAATGGGAGAGCTTGCTGAAACGTTCAACCGCATGGCTGAAAAAATGCAGCTTACGATGAAAAACGTCCTGGATGCCTCTTCTGAATTATCGGCTTCATCCGAAAACCTGACGGTTGTTTCCCGGGAAACGAATGCAAGCGCCCTGGAAGTGAATGAAGCGATTCACCAGGTAGCAAAAGGTGCACAGGATCAAGCTGAACAAATCGAAACGAGCAATCAATTATTGCACTCCGTTTCCAGGGCAATAAGTGAAACGAGTGAATCCGCTTCGGCAATCAACGCAGATGCATTGTCTGCCGAAAGAGAGGGGTCCGAAGGTCTGCGGGTCATGGCTGAACTTGACCGTGTGTCACAGGATTTCGTTAAGCTCGCGGCCAGCCTGACCGACCAGGTAAAGCTTGCTGCCGATCAATCGCAGCAAATCCATCATATTGTACACACTATCGAAGAAATTGCAGAGAGCACAAACCTGCTTGCATTAAATGCAGCTATTGAATCGGCACGAGCGGGCGAATCCGGACGAGGCTTCGCTGTCGTTGCCAAAGAGGTAAGAAAACTGGCGGAAAGATCCAAAGGGGAGGCCCGTTCAATAAAAGGGCTGATTGAACAAATGTCAGCAAAAATGGAACAGCTTGCCGGCGAAGCAGAAGCCATTGATCACCTCCAGGAAACACAGCTTCATTCCGTCGACAGGACGAAAGCTGCGTTCGAAGCGATTGTAGAAAATGTTTCCCATATCGGTACAGCGGCCGGATCGGTGCACAAAGCTTTTCAACATGTCGAGGAATCTAATCGTGAACTTGCTTCCAAACTTACAGATGTAAGTGCAATATCAGAAGAATCAGCCGCCACAGCGGAACAAGTCAGTGCGTCAAGTGAAAGCCAGATGCATGGAATCGAACAGGTGAGCAATGCCGCCAGTCAACTTGATGAAATAGCCAGACTGCTAAAAGAACAGGTTTCCCAGTTCGAGATCGGGGAGGATGAATACGCAGAAGCAGGCAGGCCGGATGAACTTGAGCAGGAAAGAAATGATGATTCAGAAAAAGTAC
Organism: Bacillus marinisedimentorum; assembly: GCF_001644195.2. Lineage (NCBI taxonomy): Bacteria > Bacillati > Bacillota > Bacilli > Caryophanales > Bacillaceae > Bacillus > Bacillus marinisedimentorum. Next base: position 11,995 of record NZ_LWBL02000029.1, read on the forward strand.
AAGCAGAAAGCAGCTTGGACAGCGTTGAACCATCAGCATTGGATGAGTCAGCAGAACGAGAAGCGGCAGCCTCTGCAGAAGACCGGGAGATTGAGACAGCTGACGATTTAATTGAGGAAAAGATCAAAGAGAAACAGCTGAAAAGCCATAAAGAAAACTCGCCGATTGACGAACCTTCAGGCGAAGACAGAGGCATACGGTAAAAAAGCTGTTTGTACAATCGAATGCCGGTTAGAACAAAAGCGCAAGGCGCCCGCCTAGCGGCGTACGCATAAGCGGGGGTACCCGCAGGAAGGTGATCTTTCCTTCCAGAGGGGATCACCGCTTATGACGATAGCCGCTGGCGCCTGGAGCTGGACATTGATCATGCCTAAAAACTTATGCTTTCTGACCTATTAAAAAAAGACCAAAAAAACGTCCTTTTCCAGGACGTTTTTTTGGTCTTTTCAGAACAGCCGGCTACTCCTTCTGCTCTTTTTTCTGGATGGAACGAATGATTTTCATCATCTTCCTGCTGTCTTCAGCGAGCTCATCCCTTTCAGTTTCCGCGGTTATTTTAGCACCGCCGATTCCGGTGATGACTTCATATCCATTATCTCCTACAGATATGACTTTTATGAAACCAAAGCGCCCATCCTCTTTGAACGATTCAAGCAGAAGCGATTCTTCAGCTCTGGCGATATCTTTATACAGTGCTTCGCTTGCTTCATCCTCCAACTGGTTAAAGAATAAAAGATATTGCTGATCTTCTTCTGCCAGAACAAAATTGTTCCCGTCTTCAGATTCCATGCTCATATTTTCAGGAACATAAAATTCCATCAGCTTCGTCGTTTTATTCGGTTCAGCCGGTTGGGCGCTGAACTCTTCCTCAACAGCGGTTTCCGTCTCTGCCAGCACCTCCTCTTCCGATTGGGTGCAGCCGGACAGGATAACAGCGGCAAGCAGGATAGTGAACAGTAAGAATGAAAGCTGGTTAAAACGGGGCATATGCTCCCCTCCTTGGCAAGTCTTTTTTCCTATTCTTATCATACCCTATTGCAATTTTTTATGCCAAGAGCCCGTTACGCCGTTAAACACATCAAAACAAGGGTGACAAATAACTGTAACAATTTCCCCTGTTTCTGTGAATCATTCTTTGTCCGGAAATGTCAATCCGAGTTTGATACAATGGACAGGAGTATATTAAATCGAAAGAGGAGGGATTAAAGTGGAACTGACCGTATATCTCGCCGGCCAAATCCATGACGACTGGAGACAGCAATTCAAAGAAAAAGCTAAGGAAAAAGGACTGCCGCTTCAATTTGTCGGCCCGATGGAAAACCACGACAGATCGGATGACATTGGGGAAGATATTCTCGGGAAGCAGCCCAACAACATTTATAAAGATGACAAAGCATCTGACTTCAATAATTTGCGAACCCATGTACTCATGCAAAAGGCGGATGTCGTTGTAGCCTTGTTCGGTGAAAAATATAAGCAATGGAACACGGCCATGGATGCCAGCACTGCAATCACTTTGAATAAGCCGCTTATTCTCATCCGTTCAGAATCACTTCATCATCCTTTGAAAGAGCTTTCAAACAAAGCGTCCGTAACTGTTGAAACCCCGGATCAGGCCATTCAGGGACTGGCGTATATATTTGAGACAGAGTAATACAGAAAAGTGGCAATCGCCTGCTTAGCGGCGCAGGCGTAAACAAGCGTGCAATCGCATGGCGAGAAACAGCCCGGGTTTTGCATGAAGGCATCAATCATTGGCTTGAAAAATGTGAATACGGTGCGAACTATAGCCTTTCCCGAATAAGCAAAGACCATTTTAAGCGGATTTTTCCGAACTGAAGCAAAATGATATCAAAACAAACACATACACTTGATTGCCGTATTCAACTGAAAAGCTTCCGCCTCTTAGGCGGAAGCTTCTTTTATACAGGGCTAAGGTTGATAACAACGTCACTGAAACAATTCGTTTTCCGTGAACGAGCCATTGCTCACACCTTGCATCAGGCTCTCTTTATTTTACAAGGGTGACCGGAATATTGGAAAGGTGAAGGACCTTCGTGCTTGTGGAACCCATCACCATGTTTTTCACACTGCCCATACCGCGCGTGCCCATAATGATGATGTCCGCATTGATGTCTTCTGCGGTTTCCACGATTTTCTCAGCCGGATCACCTGTTTCTACTGTCGAATCAGCCACTATCCCGGCTTTTTCAAAGATCGGCACCAGTTTTGAAACGTCTTTCATACCTTCATCATAGTAATAGTTGCCCAGGTCCTCTTTGCTGATAAACATACGGGCATGTGATGAATGCAGGGGCGGCTGAACGTTTAGGATGACAACCGCCGGGGCATCACTGTCCTGCTTACCTCCGTAATGCTTGACGATAAATTCGGCCGCGCGTACTGAGTTTTCAGAACCATCAGATGTTACGAGTATTTTTGTCATTGTTTTTCCTCCATCCTGTCCATTCATTTTCCGGCAAGAGGCTTAGCATGGTACTCATATTGCCCTGCTAACAATTTCACCAGATGATGATACATTTCCTGCCGGGTGACCAGTCCGTTGGTAAATATTCCGATGGCCCCTTCTTTTTTCCGTATATTTTTCCTCTTCGTAAACCAGTCCATCACTTCTCCCAGTTCTCTACCCTCTTTCACCTTCTCTGACACTTCTTCGGGCAGCAAAAACCGTGCGCCGCTGGCTATGAGTATTTTTCCACTGCGGTCGGAAATGGCTCCCCAGTTGCAGACAAACATCCCGTGTTTTGTATCCGTAACCCCGCCCTCAAGACCGATTGCCAGGTCTGCGTCACTTTTTTCCAGGCAAGCCTTTGCCCGATTGATTGCCCCCTGTGCAGTTTCTTCATCTCCAAAAGGCTGAGCCGAGACACCGGAAACTGCATGGAGCTCAATGAACTTATTTGCTTCATGGCCAAATACTTCTCTTACAGCTTCCGCCTTAACAGGATTGGTTGAACCGATTGCAATCTTCATTTTTACACTCCTTCTGAACAGTTTGCCTGTTTTCTGAATTGGGCAAACACGCCACCTGTAAAGAAAACATGCCGATTGGCGAGCCTTTAGGCGAAGGCAGAGGCGTAGTTGCCCTTATCCATATTCTTAAAATTGGCCGCTGCGTCGAAATACTCCCTTGCTGACAATTTATGCTTTCCTGTATGGTAAAAAAGAAGCCGTTTCCGGCTTCTTCTTTCTGGTATTTCTATCATCCGTTCTGGCGAATGGAATCGACTGTAGATTGATCAGACGCTCTAACCAGTTTAAGCAGCAGCTCCTTTGCCGCAGCATAATCATCGACATGGATCATGGAAGCAGCAGTATGGATGTAACGCGAGCAGATTCCCACAACTGCTGACGGCACACCGTTATTTGAAAGATGGACTCGTCCAGCGTCAGTGCCGCCCTGTGAAATAAAATACTGATATGGAATATCATTGCTCTCCGCTGTATCGAGTATGAACTCACGCATCCCTTTATGAGTAACCATCGAACGGTCGAAAATTCGAAGCAGGGCGCCCTTGCCAAGCTGCCCAAACTCCTTCTTGTCTCCTGTCATATCATTGGCAGGGGAAGCATCAAGTGCATAAAAGATATCCGGGTTGATCATATTGGCAGCTGTCTGCGCCCCGCGAAGGCCAACTTCTTCCTGGACAGTGGCACCGGAGAATAGCATATTCGGCAGGCTTTCACCTTTCAATTCTTTCAGCAACTCAATTGCAAGCCCGACACCATACCGGTTATCCCATGCTTTAGCCAAAATCTTTTTATTGTTTGCCATCGGGGTGAACGGGCAAATCGGGGTGATCTGCTGGCCTGGTTTAATCCCTATTTTGCGGGCGTCCTCACGGTCATCCGCCCCGATATCGATTAACATATTTTTTATTTCCATCGGTTTTTTCCGTTTCTCCTCATCAAGCAAATGTGGAGGGATAGAGCCGATGACACCTGTGACAGGCCCGTTGTCTGTTATGACCTGAACCCGCTGGGCAAGGAGAACCTGGCTCCACCAGCCGCCAAGCGTCTGGAAGCGGATCATGCCATTGTCGGTGATTCCTGTCACCATGAAACCGACTTCATCCATGTGGCCGGCAACCAAAATGCGCGGGCCGTTTTCCCCGCTCTTTTTCACGCCGAACACACCGCCGAGATTATCCTGTATGATTTCGTCTGACACCTTTTCAAGCTCTGCTTTCACATACTTTCGAACTTCATGTTCAAACCCGGGGGCACCCGGAATCTCTGTCAATGTTTTGAACATGTTTAACGTCGTTTCATTCATATTTTTGCTCCTTTCAGCATAACCTTTTCCTCTTTCGGTGAATCTGAATATGTATCTTCTTTATTGTATCGAAACTGAAAGCATGTTTCCACTTCCAGCCAGCCGGTTTAATAGAGAATTTTGCCATTCTTTTGTATAATACAATTAACACGTTTTTACCACCACCGGTGATTCTTCTGGATTAACTTGGAACAATAGTTGAATTAAGACTCTATTAGGAAGGCAGGGAAAACGATCATGAATGTGAAAAACTTTTTGATTGGTGCAGGCATCGGTGCTGCTGCGGCTGTATTACTCATGCAGGCCCGTGACGACCAATATATTTCCGCCGAAAGAGCACTGAAGGATGTAAAAGATCTGTTTAAAGAGAAAGGGCCCATTGACGGATCGTGGATACATATGGTACCGGAGGAAACTGAAAAATTCGGTTTACCCTATACCGTCTATCGGGGAGGCGTTTCCCGTTCTTCTGAAGGAAGCACAGAGCAATATGAGTTTATGATCGATGCAAAAACCGGATCGATTCTGGAAGTCGAAAAATCCGGGTGACGATCTTTACTGATACCTGAAAACCTGCGTAGTGTAACGGGTTCTTTTATAAAAGAAAAATGCTCTTAAACCAAATGAAGTTGTTGATCCGGTCGCATTGGAAATAACAATTAAATTCTGCGCAAAAACAAACGGTCAGAGTTTTAAACTGACCGTTTGTTTTTTTTTTTGCCTTATTCCATTAAAGCACCCTTTTTAATGAAATAACCTCTTGAATATGATAGCGTTTATTCTGGAACTTATCCGTTCCTTTCCGCTGCAGGCATTCGCTTTCACCACGGGCACAAATGAGACATCCGTTCCTGCTTCCCTCTGGTCGCTTCATCCGCAGGACATTGAAAAAGCTTCTTCGAATTGACACCGCACGAAGAAAATTGGTTTTAATTTCGAGGAGTCGAATGCCTTCGGCTCCAATCCACTCAGTTGTAACATCATGTTTTGCAACAAACACTGAACAACTGTGATGTTATGATCTTCGCTCCAGTCATAAGCTTTTTGCAAACATCAATCTTTCATAAGGACCCTAAACCATATCGATAAAGGCAAGAATAACATGGATTGAACCATTATCGTTCGAATTATTCAATCGGATCTTATAGGTAACAGAGAGTTATCTTCCTTAAAATAACAATGGGCGCATGAATGCTTGTTTTTATCCAAACAAACAGGCTAAATAAACTTGAAGCGGGATATCTTTTCACGCGCCAGTTGATTGAAGCGGAAGGGGCTCGACTCCTGCGGGAGCAGCGGGACAGGTGAGATCCCGCAGGAGCGGAGCGACGAGGAAGCTCACCGCCCGCCCCGCGGAAAGCGAGCCCCTGCAGCGGAAATCAACTCCCCGTTTAAAGTGCAACGTATGGGAACAAAGTCTTCCCTTATTCCACAATCCTGCCCGTTTGTTGAATATCATCTCATATTAATATTTTCGTAAACCTCTCTTTCTTGGGATTTAGAGGTGAATTTGAGACCATTTAAGAAAACTGCAGATTGGCGGGCTTTTAGGCGAAGGCAGAGGCAGATCTGCACTGTCTATATTCTTTAAATTGTCCACTCCGCAGAAATATTTTTTGCTGACAATTTATCCTCTTTTGCAGGAACAAAAGCGCAAGGCGCCCGCTTATCGGCGTATGCATAAGCGGGGGTACCCGCATGAAGGTGATCTTTTCTTCCATAGGGGATCACCGCTCATGACGATAGCCGCTGGCGCCGGAAGCTGGATGACTCCCTTCTCGCTTTTCATCCACAAAGCAAAAATTTTATAATTTCCTTACAGTAAAAAAGGGGTACCAAATCTGTACGATTTGGTACCCCTTTTTTTGATATTCATTAATATTTATACCTCTACACAAAACCCATAACGCGAAACGGGCTTTTCTTTTTAATGATATACTTGCCTGCTGCCGTAAACATTGTTGGCAGTCGTCCACTCAGTTGTGGAATACTGGCGATTTTCCCAGTAGAACATGAAGAACGCTGGAACAAGCAAAATGGTAGCGAGCAGCGTCAGGATAACTCCGAAATGCATGAATTTTCCGTTTTGATCCTTCTGGGCTTCTTGATAGTCTGCCACTTCCGGAAAAACCGCCACATCCTGCAGGGTCAACGCTTTATCATTTTGCGGATCATAAAAGACGGTGTCTCTGTGTGAAAAGGCAAAAAAGTTATCGCGGACCGTTTTATAAGTAGCCGTTCCGGCGACAACCTGCTTTATATCGCTTTCCTTTGAGGACACTTCAAATAGTTCAGTATTTCGGATTTCTAGAGAACCATTCTTAAAGTCGCTGTGCTCCTCTTTCAATTGCTCATTTACCGCAGACATCATTTCTGCATTGTATTTACCCGTATTAGTGCCTTCTGCCGCAAATGCCTGCATTCCCATGACAGTTCCTGTCAGCATAACAGCTGCGAACAGTGCTGCAAACCACTTTTTCATCCTATTACCCTCCTAGAATCCATGATAAATGATCAGTTCATGCTACTATAATAATAGTAGATACATAGAAAAGTTTCAATAACGGTTATTTCCTTTCTTCCCTCTTGACCGCCTCGATAACCTCTTTGCCGTCCCCGGACCATTTTATCACTCTGTACTCGTTATCATGGTAAAAGGTGAACCATGCATTGCGGCTGTATGCTTCTTTCATCCATTTTCTCTTCTGGTCAATCGAGTCCATCGGGTAATCATCAAACGCTAGCACCCACAAAACATTTTGATGGGCCTGGGTAGGCATTAAATCCGCCATATGGATAATCGGCTCTTCACCCGTTTCCAATATAACGATACTGTGACCGTCACTATGCCCGCCGGTGTGATGCATGACCACGCCCGGCACCGGTTCCGCTTTATCCGCAAAGGTGCGGACCTGGTGTTCCAGCGGCTTCCAATTTTCCTCCCAATATGTATTACTGGAACGAATATTGGGATTCTGCATTTCATTCCATTCCGTTTCGGAGACAAAAATTTCAGCATTAGGGAAGGCTGGCACAAGCCTGCCGTCTTTCCACTTTGTTAGGCCGCTTGCATGGTCGAAGTGCAAATGGGTCATTAAGACAAGGTCGATATCGTCAGCAGTAAACCCCAGACGCTGTAAATCTTCATCCACGGAGCTTTCCTCCGTCACGCCGTAATTCCGTTTCATTTTGTCAGAGAACTTTCCATTGCCGATCCCTGACTCGATCAATACATTTTTTCCGCCTGTCTGAAAAAAGATCGGGTCTGTCCTGAGCGGAACCTGGTTCTTTTGGTTGGACGGATATTTTTTGCTCCACAGTGCCTTAGGCACAACGCCAAACATTGCACCGCCGTCCAGGTGTGTCATTCCGCCGTTCAGCCAGGTTAACGTCACATCCCCTTTTTTAAATGTTTCCATCAAATCCCCCCGTGTTATTAAAACTACTTCTTAGTTTAGCAAAAGTCATTTATTTGTTAAATTAAAAGTATTCAGAATAAGATAGGCGTAGGAGGAGACTGTTTTTCGTTCACCAGGGTTTTGCCGTAATAAAGCTTGAAGACAGCAAAAGCTGCCCCAATCGGGACAGCTCCGGAAGTATCAACGGAATGCGGCCTCACATCTGTATATCCGCATCCCCTTTGATGAAAACTTTTGTTCATATTCAGTCATGATATTTCCTTCAAACCCGCTGTCATGCAGATTCAAGCTAACATTTTTTATCACCATGCCGTATTTTGAAAAGCTTTCCAGCGAATATTCAAAAAGTCCCTGGTTATCAGTTTTCAAATGGACCTCGCCTTGTTCACAGAGTACCTTTTCGTATTGGGCCAGAAAGGTTTCATAGGTAAGCCTTCGTTTTTCATGGCGGTTTTTCGGCCACGGATCAGAAAAATTGAGATAAATCCGGGATACTTCACTATCTCCGAAAAACGCTGTCAGATCATTAGCATCTTCATTCAGAAGCCGAATGTTTTCAAGGCTTTGGTCAAGCACCTTATCAAGTGCATTTATAATGACAGATGGAGCCTTCTCAATTCCGATAAAGTTAACGGCGGGGTTCGCTTCAGCCATCCCAGCAACAAACCGGCCTTTACCGGTCCCGATTTCCAGATGAATCGGGTTCCCGTTTCCGAATTCCGCCGCCCAGCTGCTGCGGAGGCTTTCTGGATGGGTCGGTATGACCGCACTGTTCTTTTTGATTTTATCTTTTGCCCATGGCTTATGTCTTTGCCGCATAGTACCACTTCTTTCTTTCAATTTCACAACAGGTTTTATCCGTTTTACAACATAACACGAAATTACGCAAAACGGAACTGTTTTTCAGTGTGCAAACACCGGTTTATGGCGTGAATATCACTGTATATCGTGCGAAACCGGCCTTGTGGCGTGAAATGCAGAAGTTCTGGCGTGAATGAACTGGTGGTTTGCGTGAATTAGGCATAATAACGGATTATCCGACGAACTGCAGAGGATTTCACGGCATGTCAATAGAAGACAGTTGAAGTCCAAAAAATAAAACGAAAAGGATGGATAAGCATGATATTAAGGGAAACTGCAGACCATTTTATTTTGTACAAACAGCATGATCACGGACTATTATCGGGTGAAATGGGTGCCAATTGGGGAAATGGAGTATTCGGCCCGCTACCTTTCCGGATGACTTTTGCTGCAGCCATCCATGATATCAGCTGGATTGATGAAGATGAAAACATCAGCTGGAACAGCGATGACAACAAACCATACGATTTTGTCGACTTGCCATTGAAAAGGCGCCTTGATATGTATGCTAAAGGCCTTGATCATACTGAAAAACTGGACCCTTACAGTGCTGTACTTGTTTCCAAGCATTATAGTTCCTTTTACAGCGAAGAGGACGGGGAAGAGGTTAAAACTTTTTTGCAAAACGAGCGAATTAGGCGCACTGAGCTTGCCGAAACAGCTTCCATTTCATCGTCAGAGCAAACTGATGACCTGAAAATCCTGCGGATGCTCGATAACCTTTCTCTGTATGTTTGCCTGAATGGGCCTGGCACACCAAAAACAGAGGTGCACCCATGGTATCAAGACGGCCTAATGGCGTATACAGCGGATGGCGGAGAGCAAAGATTGTCTCTTGAATGGACGAATCAGCATACGATTACAATTGATCCTTTCCCTTTTCAGGCGGAGTGGACAGCTTCCATTCCCGTTTATCGTATTCATAAGTCGCAGAAAGGAGATAATCTTGATAAAATGAAGGAACAAAGCCTTCAGCTGGTTACATTTGCACCGGTATCGGCCCGGCCCTAAAGGAGGGATTGCCTTTGAATGAATTTCTGATTACCTGGGCACCCATTCTGGTGGTTTTTCTTGCAATAGCAGCGTTATTATTGTGGGGTGCCAAAGGCAAATAATATGCAAGCCGGCCTGAAAAAAAGGCCGGCTTTTTTCGGCCGCGTTAACCATCAGCTGCCGCCATCCCAAACATTGGTCACACTAAGAATGTATAATCCCACAAAAGCGACGGTAATATAAAAGCAAAAAAGGAAGTGTCAATTGTGACGATTACCTCGCAGGATCAAATCGGGATGATTCGCGAAATTTTATATAACCATAAAACAGACTGCTGCGGGCAGGTTTCAGAATATCAGCAAATACAGCGTCTTATTCAATCACTCGTGGCAAAAGGAAGCCTGAATGAACAAGAAAAACAAACGATGTATGACATCTACCAATACACCCAGAACGGTGTCAATGGGCGGAATATTGATGAACACATCACCACACATGATGAATCACTGGGCAAATGGATCCATGAATTGGATGCCTCTTACATTCAATAACAAAAAAGTAAAAAAAGAGAACATTTCCGGGGAAATGTTCTCTTTTTATCGCAATGTGTCATGATTTAGGACATTAGACAGATAGTTGAGCCAGTTCCTTGATTCCGAAGGCTGGTTCCGCTCGCTATGCCAGATCACCCACAGGATGGTCTGTGATACAACATACCATTTCATTCGTTCAAGCAGGCTGCCGGTCAGGTCAATCCCGTATTCCTCAAGCCAGCCTTGCCATTCTTCCCTGGGGATATACCAGGATAAAAGCATGCCGAGATCAAGTGCCGGATCGGCGATCATTGCCCCATCCCAATCAATCAGGAAAAGTTCTTCACGCTCACTGAGCAGCCAGTTGTTGTGATTCACGTCACAGTGGCAAACGACCATATCCTGCGACTGGACTGCCGCCATCTCTTTTTCCAAAAAACGCATTGCATGCCGGATGACATCGTTCCCCCGGCATTCTCCGCTCATTCTTTCACCGATTTCAGACAGAATATGTTCCGGCAGAAGCGGTTCCTTGCCAATACGTTTCAGCATGGAAAGCAGGGCGTCTGACTGATGAATTTTGCTCAGCAAACGCGCGACCGAAACACTGTTCATATCGGTGGGTTTAAGCTCACGCCCGTTCAGCCAGTGCTGGGCCGTGAACACATCGCCGTTTTCCATGCGTTTCGTCCATATTAATTTCGGAACAATCCCTTCGGCTGATAAAACAGCTAGGAAAGGTGATGAGTTGCGTTTCAGGAACAACTTTTCACCGTTCTTCCTGGCAATGTATGCTTCACCTGTCTGCCCGCCGGCAGGGGTGATCTGCCACTCTTTTCCTAAAATCTGCTCCAACCATTTCACCTTCAATTTCGTCATAACATATTCTTCCTAAACTGTCATTTTTATCGGTGCATCCATATAGTAAAAGTATACAGCAATTTCCCGCATGTTCACACAATATTTTTCATTTCTTCACGTATTTCGCCATATTTCAAAGACCAGGAGAACTCACGTTAACCGAAAAATAACTATATCGGGCTTCTGTCCCTCCGGATAATTATACATTTGCACAATGTTTTGCCGTTTTCACCATTTTTCTAAACCACTTTTGTATGTTATTACAATTTTCATTGACTACCATATCACAGAAAGCGGTTTTTGAAAAAACGAGCCAGCAAAACCAATAAGGTAAAGACAGCGATTGGCGCTGTTATCCATACCCAATCGGCAGCGTATTGACTTAGTGATGCCCGCCAGCTATCTTCTTTATAAAATAAAAGGACCCATAAAAGTGCAAATAAAGCTGAGACAATCAGATCTGAAAGTTTCACCCGTTTTTCCCTCCTCTTGCGGCTGCTTCTATGCTTCTGCCCGATTTAGTCCGCTTTTTCGAATAAATACTCCTTCTCGAAGGCTGTACACTTACCTGAATCGGAGTCATTCCCGCCTGTTCCCCATCTGTATGGACCGGGAATGGCGATTCGCTAGTAACACTTATATTCCGGCCGGTAAACAATTCGACTTCCTTCAAATGTTTATGCCAGCCGAAAAACACACTTCCGAACAAAAGAAGAAGTTTCCATGCGGGCAAGTTATATACGACACAAACATCCAGTATCCCGTCAGCAGGGTCGGCAGCCGGGGATATTTTCATCCCGCCGCCGTAAAAAGGGCTGTTGGAAATCGTGATGAACCATACCTTTTCAAACATAGCCGTTTTTCCATCAATTGTCACCGTCACATCTGCAGGCTTGTATGCTGCCATCGTTTTTAAAAGGGCGATCATGTAAGCAAACCGGCCCAATCCGAGTTTGTTCAAAAACGGTTTATAGGCAGCTTCGTCAGCCGTCTTTGATACTTCGGCATCAAAACCGGCGCCAACACTGTTGACAAAACGCTTATGACGTCCTTTCCCCGTACTGAACAACACTCCGCCGACATCATACTGCCCTGTTTTGCCGCCTCTTCCAATGATGGTATTCAAGGCATCAAGCGGCGCTGACGGTATTGAAAAGCCCCTTGCAAAATCGTTGCCCGACCCGGCAGGTATATATCCGATCTTTATATGCTCATGAAACGTGAGTCCGTTCATGATTTCATGGATTGTCCCGTCACCGCCTACGGCAACAATCGCTTCCAGATGGTCGGCATGAATTTCCGCAATCTGGCGCGCAATCTGCTCGGCATGTCCGGGCCTTTCCGTAAAAAAGGAACGGAATCTAACGTTTTTTTGTTGAAGTTCCACCTTGACTTTATTCCATTTTTTTAGAGCTTTTCCATTTCCAGCTGCCGGATTAATGATAAAGAAATAAATTTTCATCTATGTGTACCTGTCCCCGTGTTTGATATGCAATATAATCTGAATATCTTCATTTTACCTTAAGAACCGGAGATATGACATATGCAGTTATCCACTTGCTTTTGCAAAGGTGCAGGAGAGTTGCAGAAAGAGCTTCATTCATCAATCTCCCATTCAGGCCGCCGGTAAGCTACGGTTTCGCAGTGAAGCAGCAGTTCACGGGCTGCCTTGAGCTGCATATGTTTAAGCGGAACCGGCTGCCTCACCCGCATGACCCGCCACTCCGGATATCCTGATTTGTCCAGCACTTTGAGTCCGGCAGGCGGATATGGAAAATCGATTCTGTCTCTGCGGCTGTACAGCACTTTCTGCACGGGAAGTGCAATCGAAGCGGATGACAGGATACGCGATATAATCCTGGCGGAACGATCGAGTGATATCATCGGGTTCAGTCGCTTCTTTATATCCTTACCGGTTTGTTCCTGCCAAAACTTTCCCTTCGCCGCTTTGAATACTGTTTGCCCGCTTCCCTGCAAATGCGTCATTACGATGACATCCACAGGCGTTACGAGAATGGTATCCAGTTCAACAGTCGCCTGCTGAAAACGGAAAACCGGCTTGTGCATCAGCAGGTAACTGTCAGGAAAGCCCTGTAATAAGTGAATGAGTTCAACGTTTTTGTTCCAGTTTCTATCAACTGAGGATTTTTCCCTCAGTGTTGATGTACCCCATCGCATCTTATAGCCGAGCATTTCATCACGGAAACGCTCTTTTAACTCCTCTTCGCTTACAGAACCGGCGGAGTGCGGGATCTTGCTGCTCTCTTCCATCGTAACAGCACTGCGTTTCAGCAGCGTTTTTATTGTTGACAGGGGCCCCTTTCTGTCCGGTTCGTCCGCAGTCTCCCACTGCTCGAAAAAGTCATGCCTTTCAGCACCGGCCTCAGGCAGCGGCAGCCCTTCCTCCCACGCCGCTTTAAACGACTGCCAGCGTTTCTGTTTATGGCTGATGAATTGGCCTGGATAACGGTATATATCCTTTTCATATCTTGATATATAGTCCTGAAGTTTGATCAACTGTGCCATTTTTAACCTCCAAATGGAATTTAGACGAACATTGCTGTCAGAACAGGTGCAAGCACGGAAGCAATTATCGCGCTAAGTGTCATCGCGATTGAACTGATGGCCGCTTCTTTTTCGCCGATTTCAAGCGCCCTTGATGTCCCCATTCCGTGAGCTGCGCTGCCCAGACCGATTCCTTTCCCGATGAAATGATCAATTCTGCATACTCTTAAAAGCCCTGGGCCAAACATCGCTCCCCCGACGCCGGCAACCATAACGAACACAGCTGTGATGGCTGGAACCCCTCCCAATACGGTGGAGATATCCATGGCGATTGGGGTTGTTACCGACTTCGGAACGAGCGACGCCAGGATCTCCGGTTCTGCTTCCAGCCAGACGGCAAATATAATCCCTGACAAAATTCCAATTGCCGTACCCGTAAAAACCCCCGCCATGATCGAGAGAAAATATTTTTTCAATACGAAAAACTGGCGGTATAAGGGATAAGCGAGCGCAACCACAGCCGGGCCGAGCAGTTCATCAATCCATTGCGCCCCTATCATATAGGCATCATAGGAAACACCTGCTGAAAGCAGGATGGTTACAATCATGATTGTTGATGTCACGATCGGAACAGTAAAAGGAGTGTACCATTTTAAATATAATATCTTGCTGAACCAGTAAACGCCTGCCGTCATGAATATGGCAGCTGCAGCCAGAAGAACCGTCATCCCCTTTCCATCCTTTCCTTCCGCCGCGCTGTCTCCTGGCTGATCCATCCGCCGCCTGTCATCACGAGCGCAGTACTGACAAGGACGGCAGCGACTGCGAGCAGCCCTTCACCCGTAAACAAATCCAAGTAATTCATGACCCCAACGGTAACCGGGATAAAAAGAAACGGCAATCGTGACAGCAAAAACGAAGCCCCCCTGTCAAACCAACCCGTCTTGACCACACCGGAAATCAGCAAGCCAAATAACAGCAGCATCCCAATGATGCTGCCGGGGATAAACAGTCCGAATAATTCTGCTATTCCATTCCCCAATTGATAAATGCCATACAGGAAGGCAACTTGAAGGCCGGCGAGCACCGCCTTTTTCATTGCTCTCCACCGAGCTGGAATATTTTTAATGGCTGATACATAGGTGTTCGGCGCATATGGGTCTGGTAAAGGACTGCATGTTCAACATCCTCGATGATTTTTCCTTCTTTAGGAGCAGGGGCTTGATCGGATACATGTGAAAAACTCTCATCCCCGACCCACTTCCTGGCAATCGTGATATGCGGGTTGAATGGACGCTCATCAAGAATAAAACCGTGTTCACGGCAAACATCATATACTGAATCACGCAGACGTTCCAACTGTTCGGATTTTTCGGTTCCTGCCCAGAGGATGCGCGGAGAATCCTTCCGGCCGAATGTTCCCATCTCGTTAATTTGCAGCCTGAATGGTTCCTGGCCGTCCAAAACGGGAGCGAGTGCATTTTTAAGCCGTTCCATGCGGCTGAATTCTGCCGATCCTAGAAATGCCAGGGTAATATGGTAATCCTGGGGGTGGACCCATTTTTTAAAAGAATATCTTTTTTGCAGCATAGCGGCCCAATCCTTGATTACACTTCGGGCCGGCTCTGTAACCGGGACTGCAATAAAGTAATGTGCATCTGCCATTCCTTTTAACCTCCTGTCGGTTTTCGTATATAAATAGTAACAAACTCATAGTGGAAAACAAAAAAGAATACCGGAACTGCAATTCCTACTTTGTTTATAAGAAATACGGATTTTGTGATAGACTAAATGTATAAACAAGCATAAAATCTGCGCACATTAAAATTCATATAAAATGCAAAGGAGAGAAAATGATGCGTGTCGTAAATAATGTTGCCGAATTAATCGGAGAAACGCCAATCGTTAAACTCAACAAACTGCCGGATCCTTCCGGAGCACATGTATATATAAAACTCGAATCGTATAACCCGAGCCGCAGTGTGAAAGACCGGGCTGCACTCAACATGATTGTTGAAGCTGAAAAAGACGGCCTTTTGAAACCCGGCTCCACCATCATCGAACCTACAAGCGGCAATACCGGCATCGGACTCGCCATGAATGCGGCCGCACGCGGCTATAGGGCGATCATTGTCATGCCGGATACGATGACACAGGAACGGATAAATTTATTGAAAGCATACGGGGCTGAAGTCATCCTGTCCCCTGGTGAGGAAAAGATGCCGGGAGCCATCAAAAAAGCTAAAGAACTGATGCATCAGATTCCCGGCAGCTTTATGCCGATGCAATTTGAAAACGAAGCGAATCCGGGAGCCCATCGGAAAACAACCGCACTCGAAATCATCGAGGCGATGAAAGAAATCGGAAAACCCCTTTCTGCCTTCGTCGCTGCATCCGGTACAGGCGGCACGGTAACCGGAACTGGGGAAGTGCTGAAGGATCACTATGAAGGACTCACCGTTCATGTTGTTGAACCTAAAGGGTCCCCTGTCCTTTCCGGAGGCAAGCCTGGAAAACACAAGCTCGTGGGCACCAGCCCCGGTTTTATTCCCGATACGCTGAACCAGGAAGTTTATGATGAAATATTCCAAATAACCGATGATGAAGCATACGATACAACGAAAAGGCTTGCTTCTGAAGAAGGCATCCTTGTCGGGCCGTCTTCCGGCGCAGCATGCAATGCCGCCTTGAAAGTCGCCTCCAGGCTATCCTCTGAGCAGATTGTCGTTTGCATCGGGTGTGATACGGGCGAACGGTATCTTTCAAGTGATTTGTTCGGTAAAGATTCTTGATTATCAAGGCTGATCCTGTACGAATCTCTACCGATCGAACAGGATCAGCTTTTTTACATTTGCCTCCGCTTTTTCCTGTCAATTTGAAGGATCACAAACAATAGGAGGACGCCGGCGGCGGTTTGAACTGAAAAAAACATATAGAGGCTGAAAATACCGGCCCGTTCCAAAATGATACCGCCGATGAATGTGGAAAACCAGCTACCAGCGCCATTCCCCATTGCCGAATACAGGGAAACAGCCGTTGCCCTTACATCCTTCGGTGAGATATCCCGTACATATTGGAGGGCAGCCGGGATAAACAGCCCGATTGAAAACCCCTGGGCAACCGTCGTAGCGTATATAAGCGCCAGTGACGGTTCATAGAAATAAAACAGCCATCGTAAACCTGATACCAATGCAGCAAGAAACAACACTCTGATCATGCCAAGCCGCCTTATAAATGCGGATGCGAACTTCATGAAAGGCGCTTCACTGCCTGCCGCCAATAAAAAAGCCAGACCGACCCCTGTCAGCGTCCCCCCTGAATCCTGGACGAATATACCAAAATAAAAATTGTTTGCAAAAATAGGGCCAAACACAAGAAAAGTCGTTATCAAAAACAAAACGAATCGGGGAAGCTTCAGCAATGTTGACAGACCTGCCCCGAGATTCACCTGCTCCAATCTGCCTTCTTCAGGCATTTTCCAGGAGAAAATAGCGGATACAGCAAGGACTAGGGCAAAAATATAAAAAATAACCCATAGGCCTGCCGATTCAGAAAGCCGGCCGACCACAAGCACCGAAACGGCGAATCCGACTGCTCCCCAAAGCCGGATTGCGCCGTAATCATACCCTTCTTTTTGAACATAGTTCAATGTGATGCTGTCCGATATCGGCACGATTGAGCTCTGGAAAAAGGCTAGCAGGGCAGCTGCGGCGATGAACAGCCAATATTCTTCTGCAAACGAATAAAAAACAGCTGCCAGTGCTGTCGCCAAAATCGTAAATGCGAGAACATAGCGAGGTTTTTGGGTATAATCCGCAATCATGCCCCACATCGGCTGAATCAAAATCATTACAACCGGGCTGATTGACATAATTATTCCGATTTGCCCTCCTGTGAGACCGTTTTCCCGCAAATACACAGCAAGCAGGGGAAACAATCCGCCAAACCCAAAGAAAATTGTAAAATAAAACCACTTGAATGTCATATATTGATGATATCTTGAATCAATTGCTGCATGCTCCAAACGAAACTCCCCTTTTTTACTGTGTGCACATCTTACTGAAACAGGGTCCAGTATGCCCCAGAGTTATTCTCCGCAAAATAAGACCGCTCCCTCAGTGGAGGAAGCGGTTGCCGGTTCAGCGGGCCAATTCATATATCGCCTGCCCATAAATAGCAGCAGCTTTTATCAAGTCGTCAATGAAAATATGCTCATCTTTCTGGTGGGCAACATCGGGCCGGCCGGGGAACAGCGGCCCGAATGCAACTCCAGCCTGTAAAGATCGGGCATATGTCCCGCCGCCAATGGCAACCAATTCAGCCTCATCACCGGTCTGTTCTTCATACACTCTGCTCAATGTCCCGATCAAGGGATGCGATTTGTCGACATGATGAGGCGGTGTGTCATCAAACCCTTTCATACGGAAGGAAAATTTGGCCGCCTCTCCTTCGATTTGTTTCTTTGTCTCTTTGATTTCAACACCGGCTGGATATCGAAGGTTAAGGCCCAGTGTCCCGCCCTCCGCTTTACTGTACCGAAACAGACCGGCATTGATGGTCAGGTCTCCAAGCTCATCGTTTGCTGCCGCAACACCGAAGCGGTTCCCGCGGGAATCATCGTACAAATACTGGTTGATGAATTCGATGTACTGGGCACTTTTCTCATCGAGGTCCAGATTCGAAAGAAAGTTTGCGAGGAGCAGACCGGCATTTGTACCGTTATCAGGCTCCATGCCATGGGCGGAAACCCCTTCAAGCCGAATCTTCATCTGCTGGCCGCCCAAATCTTCATAGGTCCCCTCCACTTTGTATTCCTTGAGGTATTGGTCCAATTGCTTTTGAAGCACTTGCACTTTCATTTCTGTATAGATTACAGCTTCGGCAAAGTCCGGAACCATATTCAACCGGTGACCGGAATGGAACTGTTCAAGGATGAAGGCTGCGTTTTCTGTATCAAGGCTGGCATTTTGCACAAGTTCAAAATCAGCTATGCCTTTTTCTGCGTAAATGATCGGAAAATCGGCATCAGGTGCAAACCCCATGTCCGGCATTTCCTCTTGCTCAAAATAATGTTCAACTCCACGCCAATCACTTTCCTCATCCGTGCCGAGAATGATCCTTGCCCTTTTGGAAAGAGGGAGCCCAAGTTCCTTCACCATTTTCAAACCAAAGTACGCAGCAATCGTCGGTCCCTTGTCATCCATTGCACCTCTGGCGAAGATTTTACCGTCACGGATTTCAGCGCTGTAAGGACCGCTTGTCCATCCGTCCCCTTCAGGCACGACATCTACATGGCAGAGAATACCTATTAGCAGTTCTCCCTGACCATATTCAATATGTCCTGCATATCCATCAAGATTTTTCGTTTGGAAACCGTCTTTTTCACCCATCTCCAGCATGAAACCGAGTGCTTCAGCAATACCGCTGCCGAACGGAGCGCCAGGCTGACTGCCGTTCTCATCCAGAACACTTTTGATCCGCAAATAGCGCTGTGCCGTTTCAATTATCTCGTCTTTTCTCTTTTCGGCTTCTTCCTGCCAGTTAATGTGGGACATTGTAACAGCTCCTTTATTGCCCGCCGGCAATTTTCTTGTAGGTTTCTTTATCGCATATAATATACAGCATGGCATCGTCCGGAATCTCTTCATCCAGTTTTCTGTTAATGTCAAGGCTGCTGCGGTCGGCAATGAGCGTCGCCCCTTCGTTCAACAGGCTGTCAAACGCATCCCTGTACGTGTGCCAGTGCCGTTTCTTTTCAATCGGATATAAATCGTCGCCATGGTTACGGCTCATCAGCTGTGAATAGAGCGACGCAATTCCTTTTGTAAAAGCTGAGCGGACAGCAAGCCGTGAAATCGTTTCGTGCGTCACAACGAATTCATCCACCTGGCTGTGCTGGAAATTATGGATATGCTCTTCATTCAAAATCTCTACTGTCGTATGTACATTTGTCGCATAATGTTCAATAGATGACGCGATCAATAACGTTTTCCCATCTGCAAGCTGTGTGTTTTGGATCGTATCATCCGCAAAGACGATGACCGCCTGTGACTGGCTGACATTCGCCATTTCGATAATTTTTTTATCGGCAGCCTGTCCCTGTACATAATGGACACGCTCATTTAAATATGGAGCAGTCGGCAGTTCATCGATTATGACGATTTCGGCCTTATCCGAAGAATCCAAAATTTCTTCCACAGCGAATTCAGCTTTCCGGGACCATCCGATAATGACAATATGTCCTGTTCCTGTATACGCCAACTTTCCTTCCTCCCTCAATTTCCGGAACACTCCGAACCAATCGATTATTTTCCCGATCACAACGCCGATTAGTCCAATACCGAATATGTATAAAAACATCGCATACATCTTGCCGGCAATTGTAACAGGCGAATAATCACCATACCCTACAGTCGTCACCGTTGTCATTACCCACCATAGACCTTCAAAAGGAGTAGGAAACGTCTGCGGTTCCAGGTATGCTATAAAAAAAGAGCTGAAAAACAGCAGGGTGGCAGTTGACCAGAAAAGGACCCAGTTGTTTAATCGGACCATTTTAATGATGAATTTAGTTATCACAAGCATACCGGCACCTCCCTCCCACGATCTCCATATCATGGAAAATTACAAAAAAGCCCAAAAGGCCATGTGATTATTCTAGCATAAAAAGTGCACAATGTTATCCTTTACATTTTTCTTAGTAATAAAAAATGGACTGCCAGCGATATGGCCATAGCAAACATTGCCCAACTCCCGATGATTGTAAACCAGGCTGCACTAAATGTAATGAGCAGCACCGGGCGCCCAATCGCTTTTTCAGTTAACGCAGCAGCGGCTTTAACATAGCCTTTGGATGAAAACATCATGGTAAAAGGGTCAGCAGCTATTTTCCGAACAATATCGTGTATCCCTGTCTTTAAAAAGAAAAAGGATGCCGTCCATACAATCATTTTAATGGCAAACGGCTTAATCAACACGAGAACAGCTGATGTCAAGCCGATAAACTGTAAATAAACCGGCATAAACTCCCTGCTTCGCAAAAATACCTTAATAAAGCTTTCCGATAACCGGTTAGAAGCAGTTCTTCTTTTGTATAATTTACCCGATGACCTGCAGACAAGCGGCCGCTCCCTGGCCGGAACAGGTTTTTCCGCCTGGAACATTCCATCAGAAAACGCTCCTGCCAGCTGATACACCAACTTTATCAGCACTGATGTTTGCAGCTGTTCATACATGATGTCCCGGTAAAACGTATTTTTTTCTCGTATCCGTTTGCCCGCGGCAAAGATTCCAGCGGCGAACAAAACTGCAGATACAGCAACTGAGAAAGCCGGGGCAGTGCCGGTAAAACTGATCCCGAATCGCACCGCGATGAACAGCAAACCGAATACAGCCGGGGATAGGAGGACCTTATTCCAACCCTGTGCCGGGATAACCCGCGTTTCTTTAACTTGTAAAATAAGCGGCTGGACAGCGTAAAGGAACCCAATCACAAGCATCAACTCTTGAAGTGTGAGCCCATAATGGACAAGAATCAACGGGGAGATAAAGCCTGCTGCAAATAATAGGGCCGCAAAGTTTCTTATATAAGAATAGATGGCACCCCGGAGTTTCAGGCCGGAAATAACATCATTGCGCTGCAGGAGAAACAGGGTGTCAGCTTCAACAAGGAACGTTCTAGATCCCCCCTGCCAAACCACCCAATAAAGAATCAGCCAAACAAAATCGATCGGAACCGGCATGATCCATTCTGGAGAGGTTTTCCACCACAAATAATAATTCGCTGTAAATACGATAAGTGCGGGGATGATGATATATACTGCAACAACCCGGTCCACGATCATGTCCATCAGGCCGGAAAAGTGCTTCCATTCCTTTCCCAGACGCTGCCAAAACAACGATCCATCCATCACCTTCCCGCTCCCATGACGGAATGGAAACAATCAAACAGCGTGCCTTCCGAAAGATTGCACTGCGCCTTGATCTCTTTAAACGTGCCGCCGCCTATTAAGGTGCCTCCGGACATTAGCAAAAAGCGGTCACACGTTCTTTCAGCTGTATCAAGAACATGAGTTGACATCAATATTCCAGCACCCTGAGCTCTTGCGTCCGTTATTTTTTGGAGGAATGTTTTCATCGCATTAGGGTCAAGCCCGATAAACGGCTCATCAATGATGAATAAAGAGGGCTTTACCAAAAAAGCAAGAATCAGAAGCATCTTCTGCTGCATCCCTTTTGAAAAGGTTCGCGGCAGCTTTTTCAGCGCATCCTCCATATTGAATTCTTTCAGAAGCAAGCGGGCCCTTTTCTCCGCTTCTTGTTCATCGATATTAAAGCTGGCTGCAGCAAACCGCAAATGCTCTTCCATTGTAAGTTCATGATAAAAAACAGGCCGTTCTGGTATGTAAACGTAGCTGCACCCTTTCTGGAAAGTGATATTCCCTTTGCTGAAAGGCATGACACCGAGCATGGCTTTCATCGCAGTACTTTTTCCTGCCCCATTTGGACCGATCAAACCGATGAGGTCACCGGGACGGATGGAAAACTGCACATCTTGTATCGAAGTGATCCCCTTTTCATAGCCTGCACGGTGTATATCTACTGTAACTAATGGCTCCATTTCATTCACCTCATTCTTACTTACGCCTGCAGGATGAAAAGGTTTCAGTAAGTAAACAGACAATAAGAACAGTAAATATGTTGTTAAAAATGTGTGAAAAAATTAAAATCTTTGGCATTTTCACAAATAGATATAGTAAAATGGTGTTGAAAATACATTCTGCGCTTTACGGAAAAGGTGATCAAACTTTTAAGGAGTGGTTATTTGAAGCCGACAACTTCTCGTATGCTGAACAGGATTAAAGCCGTGTATATGTATATCAACTCACATGGAACGGTATCCACGAAGGAACTTGTAGAAGAATTCGGAACAACTCCGCGAACGATACAGCGTGACCTGAATGTTCTTCAATACAACAACCTTGTAAAGAGCCCGGGAAGAGGAAGATGGACCACCACAGAAAAAAAAGTGAAAGTAAAAAAACCGTCGTGACGGCGGTCCCTTACATATGCAATCAAAAAGCGCTCCTGCTTTTGCCTGGCAAAGGCAAATACAGGAGCGCTTTTCTAGCTGGTTAAAGTTCCGCGGGATCGTCCGCCATCTTGTCCTCCTGTGTAAAGTCAAGCTGGATCCGGTTATTTTCAACCACCATCCCGCTCGCGGCAGGCACATATTTGTAATCATGCCGGAGCAGTTTGTCGGCAGTCTTAATTTCAAGCCCCGCCACTTCTGTTCCGTCAAACAGCACATCATGCACACGGCCCACAGTCTCTCCGCCGCGGGTAACTGCATCATATGTGATCAATTCATGATAAGACAATCCCGGTTCAACACGGGATCCATCAAGTTCAAAACCGCTGTGGTCGACAACCAGTTCATCATGATTATTTTCAAGCAGGAAATCTCCTTTGATGATATACTGTTTCACCATGCTCTGCGTTTTTTCCTCCATTGCCTGAGATGGGGCGATATTAAATGTGTTCATCCCCTGGGCAGCAGTCATATCCACTGCTGTATCATAAGACTGATTAGGGGTTACATCTTCACGTGGCATCTCCACTGTGTGCTCATAAGCAAGATAAGAAACAAAAGGCTCCTGGTCGGTATTCAAATAAAAATCTTTGAGCATTCCCAGTTTTTCGCCGCCGTCTTTTGTCAGCAAAGGCTTTTTCAGCATATCTTTTCCTTTTTCCATGAAAGGGTCACTCCTTTTAGGTATCGTTATCTTTGTATGATAAGTACCCTTGAGTCCCCTTAATCAAACAGTATCTGCATGTTGCGGGCTTTGCAGCTGTTCAAGTTCCTCATCGGTCAATTCCCTGTATTCACCGAGTTCAAGCGTTTCATCCAGTTTAAGGCTGCCCATGCTGATACGCTGCAAATACGTAACCGTTTTGCCGACTGAGACAAACATCCTTTTCACCTGATGAAACTTCCCTTCAGTAATCGTGACTTCGATTTCTGAACGGCCAAGCTCTTCATCAGCCGATAAAATTGATAAATCGGCAGGCTTTGTTTTATATCCGTCATCAAGTGTGACTCCTTCTTTAAACGCCTTAACATCATCGTCATCCACAACGCCTGATATCACGGCATAATACGTCTTCGGCACATGCTTTTTCGGGGAGAGCAGCCGGTGGGCGAGCTGGCCGTCATTTGTCAGCAGCAGCAGACCTTCGGTATCCCTGTCCAGACGTCCAACCGGAAAGGGTTCGAAAATGATGTCTTCCATTTCGAGAATATCGACAACTGTCTCCATGCTGTCATCCTCGGTCGCTGAAATGACGCCGGGGGGCTTATTCATCATCAAATAAATAAACTCCCTGTACTCCACAAGTTCACCGTTGACGGTTACCTCATCTTTTTCGGGATTGACCTGTGTCTTCGGATCGTTCACTGATTCACCGTCTATTTTCACTGCCCCGCTCTTCAATACTTTTTTCACTTCTTTACGGCTTCCGTACCCCATGTTTGCCAGCAATTTATCAATACGCATTTGACTTGCGCCTCCTTCCATATCCTTATAAAATAGTGCCTATATCTATTCCGCCAGGCAGATTGACAAAAGGCATCTATATTAACGCACCCTCTTAATGGTTTCTTCAGATATCCATTGATTTGTTCCTGCTATTAAAAAGTTCTAAGGTTCGGGAGGATTTAAACTGGTATGTTCCGCTAATTCATCCATCACCATTAAAATCAGCCAGACACCCAACCGGAACTCCATTTTCGCCTTCATTCCATATCCGTATACAATTGAATCATCTGTTGCCTTTTGAACTACCTGAGTCACAAGACAACCAGCAAGGAGTTGTTGTTATGAAACGTGTCGGATTATTGGCTACCGCCCGGAAAAAACAGAACAGGCCGGCACCTGTCCATTCTTTTTACACAAGCACGCTGTTTCAAAAATCGATTGCATATGCAGCTCAATACTATGATACCCTTTATTTTTATAATGCAAAAGATGGTCTTCTATTTCCGGATACCATCATGCAGCCGTATGATGTTTCGATTCGGTCTTTATCATCTGGACAAAAACTGGAATGGGCTGACCGGATAGTAAAACAGCTGAGCAGGCATGAACCAGCCGGAGAATGCAGCGTGTTCCTGCACGGCGGCAAGGTATACCGGGATTATCTTGAGCCGGCATTGCAAAAGGCAGGGTTTTCCTTTGAAGTGCCGCTGCAGGGCCTCGGAATCGGCCGCCAGCTCTCATGGTATAGCGACAGGCTAGAAAGACGCTCCCTCTAGCTAAACTTCATGAAATATGGGCATCCGCCCTTCCGCTTTTGCCCCAGATACATATAGTGTACAGGAAAATAAAACAGTAAGGAGCGGGTAAGATGTACGATTACAACAGGCAGCAGGACCAATCATTCTTCCCTGGGGTCCCCGGATTTCCAGGCTATCCTTCACCAGGTTTCCCTGGTACACCGGGCTATCCAGGTACACCAGGATATGGAAATATCGAACGGCAGCTTCAACGTATCGAACGCCGCCTTGACCGGCAGGAACGGCAAATTGACCGCCTTGAACGCAGAGTGTCCAGAATTGAGCGCCGCCTTGGCATAAGCTGATCAGACAGCAACTGTAAAAAAGAAGGCCGTTTATAAGGCTAAGTAGTTCCGATTACGTGGAGAAAATCTAAAATAACAGCCGAAGATTTAGCACCGTGAATAACAAGGAAATTAACTTTACAAAATGCGCACAAAAAGCTTGGGAAACATCCCAAGCTTTTTCCTTTTGATATAGTGTTCTTGTATCCTTCGGGCAAAATAATCATGAGATTTTATCTTCTAATTCTTTAACTCTTTTTTCTAACTTTTTCGACCTTTGTTCCGCTTCATAAGCGGTATAAAATGCTCCCGATGCAAGAGTAAATGCTGCCAGAACCCAATACCAATCCACTTCATTTCCCCCTAAGAATACAATATTTCCACAAAACGGAACTACATATTATAAGGCCCTCTTTCTTCTCTTTCTGAGAAAACGCACTCGCTCTCCGAGAACAGTATAAGCAAGATTAGAGTAAATGCCCAGAAGCAAATACACAATGCCGCCGATACCGATGCCGACAATCAAGATCAAAAATGATTCCATCCTGCCGTCTTTGTAGAAAACAAACGGTGACATGAGCCACTGGGCCGCCAGGACAGCTCCGCCCATGATTGCCGCAAACAGCGCCATAAGCAGCACCCTTTTGCCCAGAAAAGCAAGATTATAGTTTGCATGTATCCTTATTTTCCATAAGTTATAGATGACAGCTGCACCAAAACCGATATAAGTTGCAGTTATGGAACCGAATGTTTCAAATGCCATAATGAGCGGGACGTTCAGCACCACTTTCAGCACCCAGCCTATAGCAAGTCCGCGAACCGCAAAACGCTGGGCATTGATTCCCTGCAAAATTGCTGCTGTTATTGTAAACAGGCCGAAGAAGAGTGCAAGCGGTGCATAAAATTGTAATATCTCTCCGCCTGCCTCACTGATATCAAAGAAAAAACCATACGCCGGAAAAGCGAGCACAGACAAGCCGACACCTGCCGGCATAATCAAATAAATTCCGATTTGCAGCGCCTGGCTGATCTGCCGGTGCAGTTTCCGTATATTATTTTCTGTAAATGACGACGTTACCGTCGGAATCAAAGTGAGCCCGAATGCAGTTGCCAGCGAGACGGGAATCAGCACCAGTTTGTTGCTGTAAAAATTGAAGATCCCGAGCAGCGCCTCGGAATCCGGGCTGTCCATCGTGCGGTTGAACGTGAACTGATCAACTATCTGGAAAAGCGGGATTGCAAGGCCGACAAACACAAACGGACCAGCATAAGACAGCAGTTCTTTGTACATATCCTTTAAAGGCATATTATGATTGGCGGTGCTGTCTTCAAGCAGTTTATCAAGATGTTTTTTCCTTTTGGCCCAGTAGATGATCAAAACGAGCAAGCCCGCGATGGCTCCAATAAACGCAGCAAAAGTCGACCAGCCGACAGCATCAGCCATCTCGCCTTCCCACACCCTCAAAATCAAAAAACTGGCACCGAGAATGAAGGCGATGCGGATAATTTGCTCCACAACCTGTGAAACCGCCGTCGGACCCATCGATTGATGGCCCTGAAAAAAGCCCCTGATCAGACTCATCACCGGAACGACAAGCAATGCGACACTTACCATCCGAATGACCATTGTCACATCGGCAACCGAATTCCCCTTACTGTTTTCTTCGATGACATATGGGGCGATAAACGGAGCCAGCGTAAATAACAGCAAGAAAGCGGCAAGCCCTGTCGCCGACATAAGAACGAGCCCTGTTTTAAACAGCCTTCTGCCCGTATGGTAATCCCCCATCGCGTTGTATTTGGAAACGAACTTTGAAACAGCGAGCGGAACCCCCATCGTCGCGAGGCTGATGAAAATGGTATATGGATTATAACCGTATGAAAATAAAGCACCGCCCTTCTCGCCGACAAGCGCATAGAACGGGAAAACATAAATCATACCGAGGAATTTTGATAAAAACGTTGCGGCAGTTAAAATCAATGTACCTCTTAAAAGACGGGAATCTGACATACTGTTCCTCCTGTACGGCCTTTTAGACGGCCGGGCAAAACTGTTTCTGGATAACTCCTGTATTTTATCATATCTCAACAAAATAGCGTTAACCAGGCTGCCGTTCTTGATAGGCATCCGGTTAAAAACCATTCCCTCATTCGTCTCAAACAAATCTCATTATAACAGTTAATTTGAAATCACGGGCCAATACTGCTATAAAAAAAGTACTGGCAGTAAATGCTGAACCAAGAGGAAGCTGGTGAAATGATGAAATATGATGCGATCGTAATCGGCGGGGGGCCTTCCGGCTTAATGGCAGCCATCGCCGCCGCCGAACATAACAACAGGGTCCTTCTAGTTGACAAAGGAAATAAGCTTGGCCGCAAGCTTGCCATTTCGGGAGGCGGCCGCTGCAACGTGACGAACAGGCTGCCCGCCGAAGAAATCATTAAACACATTCCGGGCAACGGCAGATTTTTATACAGTGCATTTTCCATCTTCAATAATGAAGATATCATCGCCTTTTTTGAAAATCTTGGCGTGGAATTGAAAGAAGAGGACCACGGCCGTATGTTCCCGGCCAATGACAAAGCCCAATCCGTTGTGGATGCATTACTGGGGGAGCTGAAGAGACATAACGTTGATATCCGGACAAATACACCTGTCAAAACTGTCCGTTATGAAAAAGGGGAAACGGCGGGAATTACGCTGAACGACGGAATCAACGTGGATGCAAAAGCGGTCGTTATCGCTGTCGGGGGCAAGTCAGTACCACATACCGGGTCGACCGGTGACGGGTATGCATGGGCTGAAAAAGCCGGACATTCCGTGACTGATTTGTATCCGACAGAGGTTCCGCTCACATCTGCTGAACCATTTATTAAAAACAAAAGCCTCCAGGGGCTGTCGCTGCGTGATGTATCCCTCTCCGTCATTAATCCGAAAGGGAAGACAGCCGTCACACACCGGATGGATATGATCTTCACCCATTTCGGCATTTCCGGCCCGGCCGTCCTTCGCTGCAGTCAATTTGTCGTTAAGACAATGAAGAAGTTCAATACGGAAAACGTGGAAATGCGCCTCGATGTGAAACCTGACGACAATGAGGAAGCTGTGTTCCAAACAATTGCCAAAATGCTGAAGGATCATCCAAAAAAGGCCATGAAAAATGTATTGAAAGGGTATTTTCCTGAGCGATATATGCTGTTTTTGCTGGACCAATCCGATATTGGCGCTGACACACCGGGCGGCCAAATCAGTGCTGAATTGGTGCGCAAACTGGCAAAGGCTGTAAAACAATTCACTTTCACGGTCAACGGCACACTCCCGATTGAAAAAGCATTTGTCACTGGCGGCGGTGTAAGTGTCAAAGAAATCAATCCGAAAGAAATGAGTTCAAAAAAAATGGCCGGATTGTTCTTTTGCGGGGAAATTCTTGATATCCACGGCTATACAGGCGGTTATAATATTACGTCAGCCCTGATCACAGGCCGGATTGCCGGGATGAATGCAGGACTGTATGCATCCGGGTCCTGACGTCTGAATGAAGTAAGAGGTGCTAATTCGCACCTCTCTCGTTCAGTCCGATTCCCTATAAATGATCATCGCTGAATACAGGTACTCGAAACCCGCGTTCTCATCACCCGCTATTGCCGTATGGAATTTGATATCTTTTACGGCGTGCTCGTCAACCTCTTCCAAAAAAGCATTCACACCTTTCTGCAAGTCCTCCTCGTGCGCTTCATCCACTATTTTCACTTTAAGCATACGCCACCTCCATAGAGGAAAAATACAACATCCGCCCTGTCGAACCCTTTGGCGAAATGGAGGTTTTTTTATTAAAAATTGACAATAAAACCGTATTGGAAACTTTGAGTCTTCATGAATGTCAATATCAAATCATGCTGTCGCCTGCGGTGGAGTTTTCATCAGATAAGTCCTCCATCGGCAAAGAAACCAACAGCTGTGTTTGACACACCCTTTACAGTAAAAACACTGCACTCCATCGGTCTCTGGCCGGGAGTCCAGTGCCCGATAAAATTGCAGAATCGCTTTTATAACTCAATTGGGATCTCACTGTTGCTTTGATCGACTTTTTCCTTCAGCTCGTGATAAAATTTCACTTTGATTGCTTCCTTGTCCCCATAAAGATAAAGTGTGTCACCTTCCTGGATTTCCGTCTCATACAGCTTTTCACGGATCTTCATATCCCCCCTTATCAAGTAAAGAAGGTTAACATCCTCTTTTTCTTCGATGACATCATCGGCATTTTCCCCGAGATACCTGGACCCCGGATGAATGGGAATGTTAATGATTAAATCGTTGTCGCTTAAGTACAATACTTCTTTGGCAGTCATTTCCGGGAGCTCAAAGGTTTCCCTGATTTCGGCCTTGAATTTTTCCTGGATATAGTACTGGATTCCTTTTATGCGGATAAAAAAGAAAAAGAAGAGCATGCCAATGATGACCCACATCAATTCAGTCGTACGGAAACTGTTCGATAAAATTTGGCTGATTGTCGAGATTATTACGGCAAGCGAGAAGGCACCGAATAGGATCAGAAAGCTCCCGATCCGCCTCCGTACCGGATGGGAGATGACCAATTCACTTTCTGAGGTGGTGAAACCCGTACCCGTCAGCATGGAAATTGTCTGAAACCGCGCGACTTCATGAGACAGGCCGGTTAGTTCCATTAACACAGTCGAAATCCGAATGACAAGATAGACAGCAAGAAAATACATCAATATAAAGATAAAGGCCATGAATGTTCCCTCCACCTGCAAACTGCAGGACATGCGATACTACTTTATTTCACTCTGCCGGAAGTAATAAACCAATTTTATATGCCGATATTTACCACCATCGCCCCTCCTGCAGGATGCCAAAAAAGCAAAACCTCCGCGCCGCGGAGGTTAGACTGTCACATAAAATATTTCATTTTTTCCGTATCTGTTCAAAATACGGGCGGCTATTCGTGCAGCCCTCCGCCCTTCGCAAATAAGGACAATATCTTGTTGGCAAACCGCATTCGACTTTGCTTCCCGCTGCAAATAAGGAAGCGGAATATTTTGCGCGGCTTCGGCCGGTCTGCGATACGCACTGATGAAGTCGCGTATGTCAATCAGGCAATATCGGCCGCAATCCGTTATATTTCCTTTGAATTCTTTTATATGAAGACTTGGTTTGATATAGACCTGCCAGACTGCCAGCAAACCTAAAGCTGCTGCAGCAATAACTACAAACCATTCCATCAACATCACCTCAACCTCTTCGTTCATGCATGCCTGCCGCTTTTTGTTATATTTGGCTGTGTTCATCTGGTTACTTTAATGATTTTCCTCTTGCAGGAAAAAGCAAACCCGGCCAGCCACGCTCTTACCGGAAGCTGTCGGGAAACAGGCTTCAGCCTGCCTTCACTCTTCCATATATACTTCCTGATACGCTTCTTCCAGATTCCGTATCCGCCTGACAATTTCAGAGTTCTTATTGATTTGATCGTCTAAAATCGAGCCGACTACCAATTTATAATAACTATTCATTGCCTGTGTTTTAGTGAAATGATTCCGGTTTTTGGCTATGTAGTCCCTGAAATTTTCAGAGAGCCGGTCTTTGCTGAACATTTCATTGTTCACAGCTTTCTCCCCCTTTAGCACTGCAATTGAGCAAGGAGTGCAGGAAAATATTTGTCGAGCTGATTTTTATCATAATCGCCTCATGCTTATTAATCAACGAAAAAGCCCTGCCGGCAAAAAACTATTTTTGTCCTCTTCCTGAGATGTTATGAGTTCCTCTAATCGGACCAGTACACATATATATGGACGATTCAGCGGAAATTAACAGCCGCATTTAATAGAGCCAAAAAGAAAGGACGAAATCAAATGCGATTTCGTCCGCCAATTGTTGTGTTATGTTCATTTTTTCTCCCGCTGACTGAACCAGGTTACGGCAAAACATGGCTTTCTTCAATTCATTAATTTGCTACGATATTCACCAGCTTGCCAGGCACGGCGATCACTTTGCGGATCGTCTTGCCTTCGAGCATTTCCTTGACGTTTTCATCATTCATGACAAGCTCTTGCATCTGTTCTTTATTGGCATCGGAAGGAATATTCATGCGGTGCTTCACCTTGCCCATCAGCTGAACCACAATTTCCACTTCGTCTTCCACGAGCTTTGACTCATCATACGTTGGCCATGCTTCGTACGTAATGGTGTCAGCATGCCCCAGTTTCTCCCATAACTCCTCTGCAAGGTGCGGAGCCACCGGTGACAGCATCTTCACAAAGCCTTCCATGTAAGTCGTTGGCATCGTTTCTGCTTTATATGCTTCATTGATAAACACCATCAGCTGCGAAATGCCGACATTGAAACGCAGCTCATTAAAGTCTTCTGTCACTTTTTTCACGGTCTGGTGATAGACACGCTCAAGGGTGTCGTTCGACTGTGCATCCGATATCGCTGGATTCAGGGCTCCATTTTCAGTGACGAATAGGCGCCAGATCCGATCCAGGAAGCGTCGTGAACCGTCAAGGCCGTTTTCAGACCATGCTATCGATGCTTCAAGCGGTCCCATGAACATTTCATACAGGCGCAGCGTATCGGCGCCATGGCTTTCCACGATATCATCCGGATTCACAACATTGCCGCGAGACTTGCTCATCTTTTCGTTGTTTTCACCAAGAATCATTCCCTGGTTAAAGAGGCTCTGGAACGGCTCTTTTGTCGGAACGATCCCTGCATCATACAGGACTTTATGCCAGAAACGGGCGTAAAGCAAGTGAAGGACAGCGTGTTCCGCCCCGCCGATATAAATATCAACCGGAAGCCACGTTTTCAGCTTTTCCGGGTCGGCCAGGCTGCTGTTGTTATGCGGATCGATATAACGCAAGTAGTACCAGCAGCTACCGGCCCATTGCGGCATCGTATTCGTCTCGCGGCGGCCTTTCATGCCGGTTTCTTCATCCACGACATTAACCCACTCTTCCACATTGGCAAGCGGAGATTCACCTGTTCCGGACGGTTTGATTTCATCCAGTTTCGGAAGCATGAGCGGAAGATCCTCTTCAGGCACCGGCTTCAGCGTTCCATCCTCCAGGTGGATGATCGGAATCGGCTCCCCCCAGTAGCGCTGGCGGCTGAACAGCCAGTCACGCAGGCGGTATGTTGTTTTCTTCGTGCCTTTTTCCTTATCTTCCAGCCACTCAATGGCTTTTTCGATCGCCTCTTCTTTTCCGAGCCCATCAAGGAACCCGGAGTTGATGTGCTTACCGTCTCCTGTATAGGCTTCTTCATCGATATTTCCGCCTTCAACGACTTCCGCAATCGGCAAATCATATTTTCGGGCAAATTCCCAGTCGCGCTCATCATGTCCCGGAACGGCCATAATTGCACCAGTGCCGTAACTCATCAGCACATAATCGGCGATCCATATCGGCAGCTTGCTGCCATTGATCGGATTGACCGCGTAAGCACCGGTGAATACACCTGTCTTATCTTTGGCAAGGTCAGTCCTTTCAAGGTCGCTTTTCGCTTGGACCATTTGCTTATATTCATAAACAGCAGCTTTATGCTCTTCCGTCACGATTTCATCAACAAGCGGATTTTCGGGGGCCAGCACACAATACGTGGCGCCAAACAATGTATCAGGCCTGGTCGTGAAGACGGTGAACCCTTCTGCAGAGCCTTCGATCGCAAAATCGACCTCAGCCCCTTCTGACCGGCCGATCCAGTTCCGCTGCATTTCTTTAATGCTTTCCGGCCAGTCGAGCTCCTCAAGGTCTTCAAGCAGGCGGTCCGCATATTCGGTGATTTTCAGCATCCACTGCTTCATCGGCCGGCGTTCAACCGGATGGCCGCCCCGTTCACTTTTTCCGTCAATGACTTCTTCATTGGCAAGGACAGTGCCGAGTGCCGGGCACCAGTTCACCGGCACCTCATCTACATATGCCAGCCCGCGCTCATACAATTTCAAGAAAATCCACTGCGTCCATTTATAATAATGGGGATCAGTCGTATTGATTTCACGGTCCCAGTCGTATGAGAAGCCGAGAGATTTGATCTGGCGGCGGAACGTGTTGATGTTATGCTCGGTGAATTCGGCCGGATCATTTCCGGTATCAAGGGCATACTGTTCAGCCGGCAGTCCGAACGCGTCCCAGCCCATCGGATGCAGCACATTATATCCCTGCATCCGCTTCATCCTGGATAAAATATCAGTTGCCGTATAGCCTTCAGGGTGCCCTACATGAAGTCCGGCACCTGATGGATACGGGAACATATCAAGGGCATAAAATTTTTCCTTATCCTGCTGTTCCACCGTCTTGAAAGTTTTATTTTTTTCCCAATACTGCTGCCATTTCTTTTCAATCGCTTTGTGGTCAAATGACATGAAATTTCCTCCTTCATCGTGTTTGGCTCCAATAATACGGCTAAAAAAAGCCTCCCATCCCTGATAAAGGGACGAGAGGCATCATATCCTTCCCGCGGTACCACCCGGTTTAGTGCATAGAGCACCCGCTTATCAATCCTTAACGCGGACGGACGGCAGATCTTACTTTATCTGTTTCAGACCTGCAACTTTGAAGGCGAGTTCATGGAGAAATCAGGGTTGGCTTGCACCGGCCGCCAACTCTCTGGACCCTATTCTGCCACTACTAATCCTTCTCATCGTTATTAAGCCGTTTCCATAATATCTTAATTCTAAATATAGGCCTTCCCGACTGTCAAGTCAAGAAATGCGGAGACCACCGGCCCGGTGTACACATAGCAGGTCGTCTAAAGGAATTCCCTCCTTTATCATCAATCAAAATGCGTTCTGGCCAAAGCGCCTCATACTCCTGAAACGACAGGCTCGGGCTTGGCGGCTTCAATCTCTTTCAGCTTTCTGTCATATACAATCGTTGCAGCCATAGCAGCTGCATAGAAACCGATCAGGAGGGTAAAGAGAATCTGCATGCCAAACATATCGGCAACCAGGCCTCCAAGTACAGGTCCCAGCATCCGGCCCCCTGTCGCCGTGCTGTTGACAATCCCCTGGTAAAAGCCCTGCCTGCCTTTTGGCGCCAGTTCATTAGCTGCGGTCGGCACCGCCGGCCAGACAAACATCTCTCCGATTGTAAGTATGACCATTGCAGCCGCAAATCCGGTGAATTCAACTGCCTGCCCTGCTACTGCAAAGGCAGCAATAAAAATGGCAAGCCCTGTCAAAATCTGGGCTTTGATTGTTTTAACTCGACGGTCTACAGCAAATTTGAGGAGCGGCTGGCCAAGAACAATAAGCGCGCCGTTGATCGTCCACAGCAAGCTGTATTGCTTTAACGAAATATTAAGCTCCTGTGTATATGCAGCAATAGTCGATTGCCACTGCACATAACCCATCCACGCCAGCAAATATCCGAAACTGAGGAGGATTAAAGCCTGGAGACGTTTTTTGCTCTTTACGGAAGAAGCATGGTTCAGGATACTTGTCGGGCTTGCCCCGTGATCAACCTGCCCGTCCTGAATCCCTTTGAATCCAAAAACAGCGAGCGCTAAAAACGCAAGGTACATGACGGTGTTTGCGATAAATACGTATTCAAATTTATACGACGCAACCAGTCCGCCTCCGGCGGCACCAATTGCCACCCCGAGATTCTGGGCGACATAAACGGCATTAAATGCTTTACGGCCGCCTGCAGGCCATACGCTTCCTGCCATCGCATACATGGCTGGAAAAATCATTCCGGCTCCGAAGCCGAGCACTGCCATCAAGATCGCATAGGCATAAAAATTCTGGTGGAAGAAAATCATAGACGTTATTGCTGTTGCAGTAAGCAAGATCCCGCTTATAATCGTCCGGTATCCGCCAATTTTATCAAACAGGGTTCCGCCGAAAAGATTGCCGATAATTCCTGCACCTGCATTAAACATAAGCACAAGCCCTGCAACTGCCAACGATTTCCCTAAATGTTCATGTATATAAATAGTATTGAGCGGCCATAGGAACGAAGCCCCCGTTACGTTGATTACCATGCCGGCAACAAGCAGCCACAGTGCTTTTGGCATGTCCACCCTCCTCTTGCATAATAATCCTTCGCATACCAAAATAATTTTAGTCATTTCCTTCAAAAGATGCAATAAAAAAATCCCATTCTTACTGTACAATTTTTTAAGAGAAAAAACCGAGAGAGACAGCCTCAAAAAGCTGTCCCTCTCCGTTCTGTTTTCGCAAAGTAAATTGAAAAAAATTAAAACTCGTTCAGAATCATATGCTGCTGCAATTGCCGGACTTGCAGCTGAATTCTGTACACCTGCTCCTTTTGCTGCTGATTTCCGCTTTGCATTAATGTATCAAGATCGTATGCAAGCTTTTCAAGCTCAAGCTGTGCCTGTGAATACCCTTCTTCGTTATAATGCTCCTGTTTTTTCGATTCATTTAATTGCTTTTCCGCAAACGTCAAGACCTCTTCGGCCCGATGGATGTGGTCATCGACTGAGGCGCGTGTCGCCATTTGTAACCCTCCTTCTTTTTGCGGTTAGTTTGCTCAAAACCTTTTTTGCTTATTTATGCCGGCAGAAGCTGCATGTCTTTTCCATTTGGAGAAAAAGGCGGAACATGCTAAAATGCCTTAGTATAACTTTTTACACCTCGCTTAAGGCCAGGTGTGTTCAGAAAGGGTGAAAATGGATGAAAAGCATCAATCCGTTTCCTTATTCTAATGACCAAAAAAGATACCATACATGGAACTACCATTTGCGCAAGCAGTTTGGACATAAAGTGTTTAAAGTATCCCTTGACGGAGGATTTGATTGCCCAAACAGGGACGGCACCGTCGCACACGGCGGCTGCACATTTTGCAGCGCAGCCGGCTCCGGTGATTTTGCAGGAAACCGGAAAGAAGATCTCATCACACAGTTCAATACGATCAAGGACCAGATGCATGAAAAATGGAAGGACGGCAAGTACATGGGCTACTTCCAGGCATTCACGAATACCCATGCACCTGTTGAAGAGCTGCGCGAAAAATTCGAACCCATTCTTGAACAGGAAGGGGTTGTCGGCCTATCCATCGCCACACGGCCGGATTGCCTTCCGGATGACGTCGTGGAATATCTTGCCGAGTTGAATGAACGGACTTACTTATGGATCGAGCTCGGCCTGCAGACTGTCCATCAGGAAACAGCAGATTTGATCAACCGTGCCCATGATTTCAAAACATATGTTGAGGGCGTCGAAAAACTGCGGAAACACGGCATCAGGGTGTGTTCCCATATCATCAACGGTCTGCCGGGGGAAACACCCGGGATGATGATGGAATCCGCACGTGCAGTAGCAAAGCTTGACGTACAGGGAATCAAGATCCACCTCCTCCATTTGCTGAAAGGCACACCGATGGTCAAGCAATATGAAAAAGGGCTTCTTAAATTCCTGTCTTTCGAAGAATATATCAACCTTGTTGTCGATCAGCTTGAAATCATGCCGCCGGAAATGATTGTCCACCGTATTACAGGGGACGGACCACCCGATTTAATGATCGGCCCAATGTGGAGCTTAAAAAAGTGGGAAGTCCTGAATGCCATTGATTCCGAACTCGAACGCAGAAACAGCTGGCAGGGAAAGAAATACGAACTTGCCGGGGCTAAAGCGGAGGCATGATATGCTTGAGCGAGTGATTCCGTTTGCCCACAGCTTGTTAAAAGAAGCATTGCACCCCGGCGATACAGCAATTGATGCGACTGCCGGGAACGGTCATGATACCGTTCTGCTAGCCGAACTGGCCGGTCCGGACGGCACTGTCTTTTCGTTCGACATCCAGGAAGAGGCGCTGGCCAAAACACTGGAGCGTCTAAAAGCCCGGCACCTTGACAGCCGTGTCCGTCTCTGCCTTGACAGCCATAGCAATTTGAAACAGCATATCCCAAGCGAAAAGCTGAATGAAATCCAGGCTGCCATATTTAATCTTGGATACTTGCCCGGGGGTGACAAGTCAATTGTGACAAAGGCGGAATCTACGATTTCCTCCCTTTCCCAGCTTCTCGATTGCATGAAAGCCGGCGGGATCATCATACTTGTCGTTTATCCAGGACATCCTGAAGGGAAAACCGAACGCGACGAACTCTTATCCTATGTAAAAAAACTAGACCAGCAATCCGTCAGCGTTCTTCAATATGGATTCATCAACCAAAAAAACAGCCCTCCTTTTGTGCTTGCGCTCGAGAAAAGGGCCTGATCGAAGCTGTCCGCAAAGGGCAGCCTGTTTTTTTGCAGAAAATATTTTTCAAGGCAGCCCACATTCCGCTCCAAATGTAAGCGTTAACATTTTTGTCACATTTTTATTTGAATTTTTAGATAATTAGTGGTACACTTAAATCAAGATAAAGAAACAAGCATTAACATCGCAGGGGACTCAACCATCTTGGCACGTTCCGTAAAGGAATGAAAGACCAGGTGAGTCCTGGCAAATGCAAAATCGAGTAACGCCGGCAACGGCAGTGAAAGTGAATTGCAGGGATGACATTTGGACAGCGGGACGACAGATCGGAAAACGGATGTAATGAATTGTAATCCGATAACGGTTATGAAGACCTTTAAGGTTCAATGAACAAAACTCATTCCATTGATTTCAGAAACAAAGCGCGGAAAAGAAAGCAGTACTTCTTTTCTTACCAGAAACGAAGAGATCGATGAAATAGGTTCAAAGAAACCCGAGAGGAAACCAAATCGATTATATGGAAAACATCCCCCATTACACATCGTATTCTGTAAAACCGAACCAACGTTCATCTGCTCAAACCAAAATCGGGAAAGGTAACAACCACCACCCGCATGAAACATGGAAAGATGGAAACACGGAAACATGAGAACGTCGAAAGTGGCAACACAAGTAAACAGTATTGTGTGAATGTGAAGAAATTGGAACATGGAACATGAATGATTGAGACGGCTCTTACGTTATGGAGAAGTGCCATAACAGAAAGCCAGATCAAAACGGAGCGTACACATATCATCACACAAACGGAATTGGAGTAAAATTGTTAGATCCTCCAGTCAAATCGTATAAGCGATCCGCTGGTTTCCAATAAAACCCGTTACCGTTAAATCATTTAGTGGTGATGTGGCATGGTTGAGCCCCCTGCGGTGTTAAAAATCCCCTCATTGCGAGGGGATTTTTTTTGCCTTTTTCGATAACCCATTACGCGCCACCCTGCGATATAGCTTCCCGTTCACGTAAAAAAACCGGGTAATGTGCCCGCCGCATTTTATCATTTTCCGTGCAATCCTGTTTACGCTGTGCTGGCGGCCCACCTTTTGGTCAGACAAATAAATGCCTAGCAGGCCTTTATTGATCATCCGGTGAAATTGACGATTCGGCAATTGATCAGTATGCTTATCCGCTTCCCGGATAAAATGCTTGAAACGCTCGAGCATTTCCCCGTCATGAGGGTAGTAAAAGCAAAAATTCAAATCACCGCCATCCCTGTCCTCTTCCTGGTCAATGAAATAATCCAATAAGATATGGAGCCCCTGTATATATGGAAAATAGCCGTTCATGACTTTTCGGGCCTGTTCCTCTGTAAACTCTTCCTTGAACCCGTAAGAAACAAGACAAAAGATTCCAAGAGTGGAACCAGCACATGCAGAAAATTCATACCATGTCATTTCAGGAAGGCTGCTCTTATTCTTTTCAAACCAGGCCTCCAGTCTTGGAACCCTTTCTTCCGCATGGACATGTTTATGTACCTGAAGATCACAGTAATAGTCCGCAAGTTGATAAA
The DNA here is from genome assembly GCF_001644195.2 of Bacillus marinisedimentorum. Taxonomy (NCBI): domain Bacteria; kingdom Bacillati; phylum Bacillota; class Bacilli; order Caryophanales; family Bacillaceae; genus Bacillus; species Bacillus marinisedimentorum. The sequence continues at coordinate 50,830 of NZ_LWBL02000029.1, forward strand.
GCATCGGCGAAATCATTTCATAATGCGGAACCTGCGCCAAACTATTCTGGCAGGCAAGGACTAGGCTTTTCAAATATCCGCCATCATTTTGCTCTGCTCGATGCCGATAATAATCAGCTGTCGGTGCACCCGGTGTAAGGGCATGGAGCATCGATTCGTGAAGGGCAGTAAAATCATCGGCATCCTGAGAAGTGCTGCGGTCACACAAATTATCAAGATAATCGCTTATTGTCTGATATGCTGTAATGAATTCAATGCTCGTTTTCAAATCACGCCCAGCGAGGATGCCATAAATCGATCCGCCTTCACAGTGGAACGTTTTCGTTTGTATGCTTGCAAGCGCCTGTTTTCTCAGTTCTGGATCAGGTATCGATTCAGCCCGCCTCTTCCAGCGGTTTAACTGGTTATGGACTTCGGGGAGCACTTTCGTGTAGATGCCGGCCATCAGGGTAACTGGTGTTTTCGGTACTGCACCCAAGCGATCACTCCTGTTCATTTTGTAACTTTTTTTCCCAGGCAAGATTTTCAAGGGTCATATCCACAAAGCTTTTTGCCATCTCAAAAACCTGTTCCCTTTCTGGATCATTGAATACTTCATGGTATAAGCCAGCCCATTCTTTATACATCTTTTCGTTCACTGGAAGCTTGTCAAAAAATTCACGTACAAGCACTTTATCTATAATTTTATCCTCTCCGCCCTGGAATAATAAAACAGGAACGTCAGGAAAATTCAGCACCTGTTCGGACGCTTGCTTTATTGCCTGGACCAGCTCCCGGTACCATCGGACGGAAACCTTGCGGACAATCAGGCTGTCATTTTCGTCCATTTCATTGATTTCCCTGTTCCGTGTCCCCATGCCGGGTTTCAAATGGGAATCAAACATCGCTCCCGGAAGTACTGCGTTCAATGCCTTGGATGCCATTTCCAGCCTTTTCGGAGGCGGTTCTACAAGACCGAGCGCCGGTGATGATAACAGGACGGCCGCAACGGGGAAATGCTTTTCCTGCATTGACCTGATGGCTATCAGCCCGCCCATGCTGTGCCCCAGTAAAAATACCGGGAGCTCGTATGTGAATGCTTCTTTCAGCCACATTTCAACCGCTTCGATATACTCATCGAATGAATCAATATGGCCCCGCCGGCGTGTTGAGGTTCCCTGGCCGGGCAAGTCACCCATGATGACATGAAAGCCTGCCGCCCTCCACATTTCAATCAGCCATGAATATCTGCCATGGTGCTCCCCTGCTCCATGAACCATGACCATAACCGCTTTTGCATTGTCAGCCTCCCATTTCCACATCGTGCTCGCTCCTTTTTAATCTTTTCTTCTATATCGACTTTTCTGGTACACTGGTTTTATACAGGATACGTTATATTTTAACGTTGTAATTAAGAATGATTTTGAAAGGCAGGAACTGAAATGATTTACAGCTATAAAGGGAAAACTCCGCAGATCTCCAACAGTGCCTATATCGCTGATTATGTCACAATCAGCGGCGATGTATCAATCGGCAAGGATTCAAGTATCTGGTTTAACACATCCATCCGCGGCGATGTCGCCCCGACCATCATCGGGAACGGGGTGAATGTCCAGGACAATTGCGTACTCCACCAGAGCCCGGGCAACCCGCTTATCCTTGAAGACGGCGTTACTGTCGGGCACCAGGTCATTCTCCATAGCTCCATTATCCGGAAGCACGCCCTCATCGGCATGGGGTCAATCGTCCTGGACGGCGCCGAAATCGGGAAAGGGGCTTTCATTGGAGCCGGCAGCCTTGTTCCGCCAGGCAAGAAGATCCCGCCCAATTCACTTGCATATGGACGTCCGGCGAAGGTTGTAAGGGAATTGAACGAGGAGGATCTGGAAGATATGGCGAGGATCCGCAGAGAATACATGGAAAAAGGCCATTATTATAAAAAACTTACCCCCATCGAGCCAAAGGATGATAACTAAAACGGCATTGTCAAATGGCAATGCCGTCCAGTGCTTTTTCCAATACTAATAATTCCCCGGTCAGCACAAAGAAATCATCTTTTTGACGTTTCGTTTCACTGAAGCCGGCTTTCCTGTAGAAAGCAAGGCCCCGCTGATTGCGGACTTCAACACAAACGCGCAGCGGCCCTTTTTTAACCGTCTGCATAACAGCCGCAAGCAGCTCGGTGCCGATCTTTTGCCGCTGGAATTCCGGCAGCACATAAAGCCGTAAAATTTCCCAGCCCGCCTCACGCTTGATGATTTCCATTATTCCTGTAATCGATCCGTCTTCTTCCGAAACAAGGAAATGGTGATTCTCGGATGATTCACTCTCTGAAATGGATTTCAGCAAGTTATCATAGGCATATACCGTTTCCATGAATTCTTCGGTTTCTTCCTTTGTATAAAACGTCCCATACGTATCCATCCAGCTTTTAACGGCAACTGTACGGACCGCTTGAGCATCCTTGCTTGTTGCAGGTCTAATTATCATCATAGCCTTCCCCCTGTTTTGTAATAATCCCTTTGTAAAAGATGCAAGGCTTGATCGCCAAATCATATGTCAGAAATCGAACAGCTTCCAGATGCCAATCAGGCATATTCCAGCAGCTGAATTTTCTTACTATTTATTCAATTATAAAACAGCAGGAAAGGAAAAGAAACGTGTGATTTCATTACAGTCACTTTTTGGCTTGATTTAAACAGGGTTTCGAGCCAAACAATTTCGCATGCATTCTCTGTGGGCGCGTGACGCGCCGTATAACGCCAAACGGCTTTTCGGTGTCGGCCCAGTGAGCGGGTTTCACGCCGTTTCTCCCGGTTTTTGAGCCAAATCTGCCGCTTTTCTTGCCAACTCCTTCAAATTTCACGCCACAACTGTTCGCTTTCACGCCATACGGGTGGTTTCACGCCATTCAAACGAATTTTCGCGCCATAGGAGCGGGTTTTCGCGCCGACCGGCTTTACGCTACGTCCAGGGTGCGGCTTTCGCGCCGTCTCTCCCGGTTTTCGCGCCAAATCTGCCGCTTTTCTTGCCACCTCTTTCAAATTTCACGCCACAACTGCTCGCTTTGGACGCCATACGGGTGGTTTCACGCCATTCAAACGAATTTTCGCGCCATAGGAGCGGGTTTTCGCGCCGACCGGCTTTACGCTACATCCAGGGTGCGGCTTTCGCGCCGTTTCTCCTGGTTTTCGAGCCAAATCTGCCGCTTTTCTTGCCAACTCCTTCAAAATTCACGCCACAACTGTTCGCTTTCACGCCATACGGGTGATTTCACGCCATTCAAACGAATTTTCGCGCCATAGGAGCGGGTTTTCGCGCCGACCGGCTTTACGCTACATCCAGGGTGCGGCTTTCGCGCCGTTTCTCCCGGTTTTCGCGCCAAACCGATTACGTTTCACGCCGATATAGCCCGCTTTCACGCCACTTGGTTTGTTTCACGCCGTTCAAGCATTATTTCGCGCCAAAAAGCTGCGCGCTCAGGCCCTCTGACCGGATTTCTCCCCAAACAGCTCCGCGAACAGACCCCATGAATTACACCTCACACTAAAGGAAAGAAATTTTCCGACTGGCCTTAAGTGGGTAATCTCTAAAAAAAGCTCAGAACCGCTAATTAAAACGATTCTGAGCCTTTATTATTGTTCAGGATTCTCTACAGAATGAACTGCTTAAAAGATTCAGCAGTGATTTTAACACTATCCAAACACTTATTCAGCAGAAGCGAGTTCCTTCAGCGCGCCGGCTTTATCGGCTTTTTCCCACGGAACATCGATATCCGTACGGCCGAAATGACCGTATGCCGCTGTCTGTTTGTAAATCGGTTTTCTCAGGTCAAGCATTTTAATGATGCCTGCCGGACGTAAATCAAATGTCTGGCGGACCATTTCCACCAGTTTCTCTTCAGAAACTTTTCCTGTTCCGAACGTATCAATTGAGATGGAAACAGGCTGGGCAACACCGATGGCGTAAGCAAGCTGCACCTCGCATTTGTCAGCAAGGTCTGCAGCTACGATATTCTTGGCGACATAACGGGCCGCATATGCTGCGGAACGGTCCACTTTTGTCGGATCCTTACCGGAAAAGGCCCCTCCGCCATGGCGGGCATAGCCTCCATACGTATCGACAATGATTTTTCGTCCAGTCAAACCGGCGTCACCGAGCGGACCGCCGATGACGAACCGGCCTGTCGGGTTGATGAAAAATTTCGTGTCTTCATCAATCAGGTTTTCAGGAACAATCGGCTTGATGATATATTCTTTGATATTCCGCTGAATCTGTTCAAGCGAAACTTCCGGATGGTGCTGTGTCGAAATGACGATAGTATCAATCCTGACAGGATTGTCATTTTCATCATATTCCACCGTCACCTGTGTCTTTCCATCAGGGCGTAAGTATGGGAGGATTTCTTCTTTGCGGACTTCTGTCAGCCTGCGGGCAAGCTTGTGCGCGAGTGAAATCGGCAAAGGCATCAGTTCCTCTGTTTCCCTTGTGGCGTACCCGAACATCAAGCCCTGGTCGCCGGCTCCGATTGCTTCTATTTCGGCATCTGTCATTTGCCCTTCCCTTGCCTCAAGAGCCTTATCAACGCCCATCGCAATATCGGGGGACTGCTCATCGATAGATGTCAAAACTGCACAAGTTTCCGCATCAAATCCGTATTTTGCCCGTGTATATCCGATTCCTTTTACGGTTTCACGCACAAGCTTCGGAATATCCACGTATGTCGAAGTGGTAATTTCACCTGTTACAAGGACAAGCCCTGTATTTACTGTTGTTTCACAGGCGACACGTGCATTCGGGTCGCTCTTTAAAATTGCATCAAGAATGGCGTCTGAAATCTGGTCACAAATTTTATCGGGATGCCCTTCTGTCACCGATTCAGACGTAAACAAACGGCGGGTTTTTGTCATGGAACACTAGTACCTCCTTAAATAAAGACTGCTGATTGATACGGTACTCATTTCCCTAAAGGGATTATAAATTAACTTCCTCTTTGGCCTCTTGATGCCTGAAAGAGTCCTGTCAGCGGCAATAACAGGCAAATGATCCCCCCTTGCAGCAATTAACTCCGCTGCCCGGCAGGTTGCTATACTTCCAAAGCCTAAAGATGGGCTGAAAGTATAAAAAAACCTTCCCGTTTGAGGAAAGGTTTTACGCTCTTGCCTTTCGCTCTTATCGATCAAGGCTGTCCGCCTTGCTCAGGTTAGCACCTTTTCACATAGGGTGACGGTTGCCGGGTTTCGTTGGGCCTGTCCCTCCACCAGCTCGGGATAAGAGTATCCGTTCGCGTGCTATCATAACGCATTGGTCGAACCATGTCAATAAAACCGTCATGAACATCCGGACGTTTCAGGCAGTTTCCTCGTTTATTGTGTGAATAATATAAACATCCATTCCTTCTATTATCGTTATATTCCTTTCTTACGGTGTCTGCTTATAACCAAACTTATTCAATTTTACAGGTAACAGGCTGCCATTGTTCACGCCTGACACAGCCCTTTTCATCCGTTTCCTTCACAAACTTTTCATTCCCTGTGGCCAGCAAAATTCAAATGTATTTCAGTTCCTGAATCTGTACAAAGTAATGCCAACAGCTTACCTAAGGCACAGTAAGTGCATTTGTATCATATTGATACATAAACGTATTGAAAGGGATTTCAATATTAGAACACATTTTCCTTTTAAAGAGAAAAACTTGAAAATTTTTATAAAAAATTGCAAAATAAGTGTTTTCTGATGAAGAGACGGGCATATATAAGTATATTTTTCAGGTAAGCAACTTGTTTAGTGTAGACTGAAAAAATAAATGTGTTATACTATTTTTAGCATATCGAATCAAGTGTAAAACTCGGTCATTTATCCCTATGGGACCAAAGATTTTACACCTTCTGTTCCACAGCGGAGTCTCATAAGGAATCTCATATTATGAAGAAAGAAGGTTTGTGTAATGAACTCAGTAGATCTTACAACCGGCCTGGCCGCCATCCTGAATGGCAATAATGTCCGGCATAACCTATCCGTACCAGAATTGACTGAAAAGGCGCTTCTCCGCAATGAAGGGGTTTTGACATCAACCGGAGCACTCAGGGCTACAACCGGAAAATATACCGGGCGCTCCCCTAAAGATAAATTTATTGTAGAAGAAGCCTCCACAAAAGATAAAATAAATTGGGGACCGGTGAACCAGCCGATTTCCGCGAGTGTATTTGAAGCGCTTTACGACAAAGTCCTTACTTATTTGAAAGAACAGCAGGAATTGTTTGTATTCAAAGGTTTCGCCGGTGCTGACAAACGTTACCGCCTGCCTATCCAGGTTGTAAACGAGTATGCATGGCATAACCTGTTTGCCCGACAGCTTTTCATCCGCCCGAACGAAGAGGATCTCAGGGATCATGAAGCCGAATTCACGGTGATTTCCGCACCTGGCTTCAAAGCTGATCCTGCGGTGGATGGGACGAATTCCGAAACATTCATCATCATTTCCTTCGAGAAACGTATCGTATTGATTGGCGGAACCGAATATGCCGGCGAGATTAAAAAGTCGATTTTCTCCGTGATGAATTATATTCTTCCTGAACGCGGTACCCTGTCTATGCATTGTTCAGCGAACGTAGGCCAGGAAGGAGATGTCGCCCTGTTCTTCGGTCTTTCCGGTACAGGGAAAACGACTCTTTCTGCAGACCCGAACCGGCGCCTTATCGGCGACGATGAGCACGGCTGGTCCGAGAACGGCATTTTTAACATTGAAGGCGGCTGCTATGCAAAATGCATCAATTTATCGCAAGAAAAAGAGCCTCAAATCTGGGATGCCATCCGTTATGGATCCGTGCTTGAAAATGTCATACTCGATGACCATTCTCGTGTAGCCGACTATGACAATACAACATTGACTGAAAATACAAGGGCGGCATATCCGATTGATGCCATAGATAATATCGTCATTCCGAGTGTCGCAGGACATCCGAACACCATTATTTTCCTGACGGCCGATGCATTCGGCGTCCTCCCTCCTATCAGCCGGCTGACGAAGGAACAGGCAATGTATCACTTCCTGAGCGGATATACTAGCAAACTTGCCGGAACTGAACGCGGGGTCACTTCTCCTGAAGCAACCTTCTCAACATGCTTCGGGTCGCCGTTCCTGCCTCTTCCTGCACACGTATATGCTGAAATGCTCGGAGAAAAAATTGATCAGCATAACGTCCAGGTCTTCCTCGTGAATACAGGCTGGACCGGTGGTGAGTACGGAGTTGGAAGCCGCATGAACCTTCCTTATACACGGGCAATGGTCCAGGCAGCGCTAGAAGGCGAACTGAACTCTGTAGAAACAGTGACAGACCCGATTTTCGGCCTGCAAATGCCCGTCCATTGTCCTGGTGTACCTGATGAGGTACTTCAGCCGCGTAAAACATGGAGCGACGAATCAGCCTATGTGAAAAAAGCGGAAGAACTTGCGAGGCAGTTCAAAGAGAACTTCACCAAATTTGACAATGTTTCACCTGAAATCAAAAATGCAGGTCCGAACCTGTAAAACAAAACGAAGAAGCAGCTTCCGAAAGGGAGCTGCTTTTGTGTGTTTCAGAAGTGTCCGGGTAGAGAGCGCCAAAGTTCCCGCCTTCTTCTTCATCCCGATTTTTTTGTTACCGGCCGCGCTGCTTAAGCCTCCTCCTTTTCATCCACCGGCATGCCTTTTCCGTTACTTCCCTGTTCAGCCGGGGAGGAAAATAATGATCCTGCTGGGGAAAAATCCACGATTCAACCGGCTTCCTTTCTTTTTTCATTGCGTCTTCAAGAAGATATGCATGTTCAACCGAGACATTTTCATCTTTCTTTCCATGAATAATCAAAACATCAGCGTCCATCCCGGTCAGTTTCAATAACGGGTTCCTGCCGGCATAGTTTCCGGCCGCTTTCCACGGCGTACCGCCGATTACCCTTTTCATCATCCTTCTTAAATCAACTCGCTCTTTATAAGTGAGCGCCACATCAGAAACGCCACCCCATGTGATAACTGAAGCAGCTTTTTGAGATAATATAGCGGTCCAAAGCGCCATGACCCCGCCCCTTGAAAATCCAAATAAATGAATTCGGTCCGAATCGGCCACCGGCAGGTTTCTGAGGACTTCCAGGCCGTTGACCGCATCCCAGCGGTCTCTGCCGGCAAAGTCTTCGTTTCCTTCTCCGCCGCGGTTTCCGCGATAAAAAGGCGCAAATACGACAAATCCTTCCGAAGCAAACTGTATAACCCGCGCTATCCGCACCATTCCGACATTTTTGATGCCGCCCCGCAAGTAAAGAATCGCTGGATATACCTTATTTTCCACCGGCACCGCCAGATACCCTTTAACTTTCAGCCCTTCACTTATATACGTTGTTTCATAAAGCCGGATGTTCGGATTGGGGGACGGAAATGGCCGTTTCTCTATGATTTGTCCATTTTTCATTTCTGCCCCTCCTCTCAAAAAGGCTTGAATTTAAACCCCGGTGTCCATTCTCTACCCTGCCGCAAAAATTTTCATTCATCTTTGCGGCTCGCCTGAAAATGCACCCTCACTAGTGCCTGGTTCAGTGTTAACCGGTGCTGGAAATTAGTGACAGGTGTTCAGTCAAGTATCCGCAAGGGAAATCAACTTGCCTTCCGGCGGCATACGGGCAAGCCTCCCCGCCTTCACTTTTCTTAATAGACAGTTGATTGGTCCGCGGCTTCGAGACTCCTGCGGGAGTTTAAAGACAGATGAGATCTCAGCAGGAGAGCCAGCTATGATTCTATGCGTTTCCACGTCCTGGGGCAACGCATAGGCAAGCACATTATGTTTAAGTGCGGAAGAGCCAATGCTCACAGTTAACAATTTTTCAAAAACAACACAACCTTCGATAATAATGGGCTTTTTAAAAGGAACTGGGCAGATACACACTTTTCCTTCTCCGACATACTGTATCATATATGGTTAATTTTTCACCGGGGAGGAAAACACATGCATCCATTTTTCAAGTTGGGTTTGGTACTCGCGGCTATCGGTCTATTGATGGGTCTTACAGCCTGCGGAGCAAACCAAAATGACAGCGTCCGAGTGGCAGAAGTAACCCACTCCATTTTTTACGCCCCGCAATACGTTGCGCTCTCAGAAGGTTTCTTTGAAGAAGAAAACCTGGAAATCGACCTGAAAACGACGTGGGGCGGAGACAAAACGATGACAGCCCTTCTTTCAGGAGGAGCTGATGTTGCATTGGTCGGTGCCGAAACAACTCTTTATGTGAAGGCACAGGGATCAAATGACCCGGCTGTGAATTTTGCTCAGCTTACACAGACTGACGGCACATTTCTTGTCTCACGTGAAAAAATGGACTCTTTTAGTTGGGAGGACCTGAAAGGAACAACTTTCCTTGGCCAGCGGAAAGGCGGCATGCCGCAAATGGTTGGTGAATATGTCCTGAAAAAGCACGGAATCGATCCCCATTACGATATGGAATTGATCCAAAATATCGATTTTGCGAATATCGCAAATGCTTTTGCTTCAGGAAAAGGTGACTACGTCCAGCTGTTCGAACCGACAGCCAGCATTTTTGAGCAGGAAGGTAAAGGGCATATCGTCGCTTCCTTCGGTGAGGAATCCGGCCACGTCCCTTACACAGTTTTCATGGCAAAGAAAAGCTACTTGAATGAAAACAGAGGTGTTATTGAACGTTTTACAAAAGCCGTTCATAAAGCACAGAAGTGGGTTGAAGAACACAGTGCAGCTGAAATCGCAGAATCCATTGCCCCGTATTTTGAAGATACGCCGAAAGAGTTGATCGAAACCGTTGTCGACCGTTATAAAAGCCAGGGATCCTATGCCACTGATCCGATTCTTGATGAAGAAGAATGGAATAACTTGAAGTCCATCATGGAAGAGGCTGGGGAACTCCCTGCCGATATCGGGCATAGTGAGCTTGTAAACAATGAATTCGCAGAAAAAGCGATGAAATAACCGGGAGGACTTTTTATGAGTTTCCTGACACTTGAGGGCATCCACCACACTTATTTTTCCAAAACATCCGTTACAACCGCGATCGATGAGGTTTCTCTTGCAGTTGAGGAAGGTGAATTTGTGTCATTTCTCGGCCCAAGCGGCTGCGGAAAAACAACTTTACTTTCCATCATCGCCGGATTGCTGATGCCGACGTGCGGAAAGGCGGCAATCAACGGCAAGACGGTGCAGCGGCCAGATGGAGAAATAGGCTATATGCTGCAGCAAGATTATTTATTCCCCTGGAAAACGATTGCTGAAAATATATTTCTAGGCTTAAAAACGATGAATAAGCTGAACGAAGACACAAAAGAGCGGAGCCTGCGCCTGCTTGAAGACATGGGCCTGGGAAATGTGGAACAGCAATATCCCGACGAGCTGTCAGGAGGCATGCGGCAGCGTGTCGCTCTCGTACGTACACTTGCGGTCAATCCGAAGTTGCTCCTTTTAGATGAACCGTTTTCAGCACTGGACTATCAGACAAAGCTTAAACTTGAGGACCTTGTTTTAGCCACGTTGAAAGAGTACAACAAGACGGCGCTTCTTGTCACACATGATATCGGCGAGGCGATTGCCATGAGCGACCGGATCTATTTATTAAAAGGAGAACCTGGTGCCATCGCCAGAATATTCGAGGTGCCGGCAGAACTGCGTAACAAAAGGCCGTTTCTCGCAAGACAGGATGAAAGGTTTTCGGCACTTTTCCAAACGATATGGAAGGAGCTGGAGAGCCTTGAACAAACAAGTTGATATTGAAAAACGCCATGCTGACTATTTAAAAGGGATAAAAACCACCAAAACAAAGGTTCTGACCTGGCAGTCCGCCCTCTTTCTCGCCTTTTTCACATCGTGGGAGGCCGCCAGCAGGCTCACCTGGATCGATCCGTTAATTTTCAGTGCGCCTTCAAAGATCTGGGGAATGTTTTGGGTGAAGCTGGCAGACGGGTCACTTCTCACCCATTTATCGGTCACTTTATTTGAAACGGTTCTCGGATTCTTGCTCGGGACACTGCTTGGCACACTGCTTGCCGCCTTACTCTGGTGGTCACCGTTTCTATCAGATGTACTGGACCCTTACCTTGTCATTTTGAATGCGATGCCGAAAGTGGCACTTGGCCCAATACTAATCGTCGCTCTAGGTCCCGGGTTTGTATCCATTATTGCAATGGGCACCGTCATTTCCGTAATCATTACAACCCTGGTTATATACAGTGCATTCAAAGAAACTGATGACAACTATATCAAGGTCATGCAAACATTCGGTGCCACGAAACGCCAGGTATTCCATGAAGCTGTGCTGCCGGCTTCATTCCCGGCGATTATTTCCACCTTGAAAGTGAATGTCGGGCTTTCATGGGTCGGTGTCATTGTCGGCGAATTCCTGGTTTCGGCCGAAGGGCTCGGGTATATGATCATTTACGGCTTCCAGGTTTTCAATTTTACATTGGTTCTTCTGAGCCTGCTGCTGATTGCCGTTTTCGCAACACTGATGTACCAGGCAGTCGAATGGCTGGAAGCTAAGCTGATAAAAAGGTCCGGATAACTATGGATATATATATAAATCCCGGCCGGTTTTCCGGGCGGGATTTGGCATTTTTATGATTAGGCAGGGTTCCATGTTATATGTTATACGTTATGTTATCAAGAATGCTTTTTCTGATTCTATCGCGTTCGGTTGAGTTTTGCCCGCAAAATAAAACACATAGCATAGAAAAACACTATGAATGTAAAAAGTATAGGCGTTTCTTTTGATTGGCAATCAATCGCTTTTACAACTGGTTTCTGTAAAAGGCAAGAATAAAGAAGTAGTGTCACCTTACTATCGGAGTATGAATTCTTATACTAGTTTGCATTTATTTTATTAATGGCTGTGTTTGATGTTACACATTGTTGGGCGGTTTTCAGCTCCGTTTCGTATCTCAAATCGGTCCTGAGCGCATTTACAGGGACGATTCCTCATGATTCGTACCTCTATTCGATTGGTGAAGGTATGCGAGACACCTTGAAAACACACCGTATTTTCTCATCCGGTGAAAATTCGAAGAGCTTTTTCAATGTTCCGCGGAGCAGCGGGTCAGGTGAGACCCAGCAGCAGGGGTAGCAATATAATGAGACTTACCGTCCGCCTCGCGGCAAAGAAACAGAGCCTATTAATAAAAATGAGCAGCCCAATTCTATTGCTAATGGGACTGCTGTTTGTTGTACCAGTTACTGTTTTGGACTCAGAAAACAGTACCCGATAATCAACACCAGGGCGTTCAACAGCAGTATTATGCTGTATTTCCGCTCAATCACGCTGGCAAACAGCCCTATTGCGGTGAAATCGGCTTTCCTCCAAATCGGCATTCCTCATCTTAGGGGGCAAGCGGAGCCATCCACCCTTCCAAAAACTCATGGAAACCTTCGGGAACATTTTTCACACCATCAAGCGGCAATTCCGTCTTCTTAATCATTTTTCCGCCATAAACCATCGCCACATGGCCGCATAAATAACTGATTTCCTGATGGTCATGGCTGATGAACAAAGTGGTTGTTCCTGTCTCCTTTAAAATTTGTTTAAAGTCCTGGAGCAGTTTCTTCCTTGTCGGGAGGTCCAATGCCGAGAAAGGCTCGTCCAAAAAAAGCACCCTGGGATCGGTGACAAACGCACGGGCAAGTGAAACGCGCTGTGACTCGCCGCCGGACAGCGTCCTTGCATGCCTGCCGGCAAGATGTCCCACGCCAAAACGCTCAAGCCAATACACTACCTTTCCTTTTACATCCTGTTTCCGCACTTTTCGGAAGGAAAGCGGAGCAGCCACATTTTTAAATACGGTTGTATCCATCATGAGCGGATGCTGAAACACGACAGCCGTTTGCCGCCTCGTTTCGATTGTGATGTTCCCTGGGAAAACCTCACGTCCGCTTAATGATATGGAGCCGGCATCAGGGTCCTCCAGCATCGCCATCACTTTCATCAGAGTGCTTTTGCCCGCACCGTTCGGGCCGATGATACCGGTCACTTCTCCTTCTTTTACCGTTAATTCAGGCACTTCAAGAATCGTGCGGCCGTTTTTAGCTAATCGAACATTCTTCATTTCAATAACAGGCTGCATCATTCTTTCACCTCACGCTGCTGCATCATCGTCAATCCGAGAGTCACAAAATAAGCAAGCAGTAACAGGATGACCGAAAGACCGATGGCCACCTCGGTATTCCCTTTATTGACTTCCATAACGGTTGCAGTCGTCAACACCCGCGAATAATCTTTTATGTTCCCTCCGACCATCATTGAAGCACCCACTTCCGAAACAACTGCACCGAAGCCGGCGATGACAGCAGCAAGCAGGGAGTATCGTGCCTCACGCAAAGCCAGGAGCAGCATTTGCACACGTGTTGCGCCAAGCGCCCTCATTTGCAAAAGCAGGCGGTCGTCGATTTGCATGATGGCAGCACTTGTAAGTCCGATAACAATCGGGGAGGCAATGACTGCCTGGGCAATTACAATTGCAGTGGGTGTATATATCAAATTCATAAAACCAAGCGGGCCGTTCCGGGCCAGCAGCAAAAACACCCATAACCCGATGACGACCGGCGGAAAGCCCATGGCCGTATTGATGACACTGAGTATGAATTTCCGGCCTGGAAACCGCACCCAGGCAAGTATCACGCCAAGCGGGACACCGATGACCAAGCTGATCAAGGTTGCTGTTCCGGACACCTTCAATGTCAGCCAGGTAATACTGAAGATTTCCGGGTCACCGGTAAATATCATGCGCAGGGCTTCTAAAAGTCCGCGATATATCATATCCATGCTGATTCCTCCGGTCCATTGATGCGGATACTCAGTGCTGCGAAACTGGAAAGCTCACAGCACTTATGTGCCGGCATCAAGTCGACTTTTATTTTACATCCGGAAAGAACAGCGGCTGGCCGTACTGTTCAATGCCGAATTGTTCAATCGTATCCTGTGCTTCTTTGGAAACCATAAAATCCACAAAAGCTTCTGCAGCTTCGCTGTTGATTTTGTCCGATTTTTTCGAATTCACCTGCATGACATGGTATATGTTTTTCAAGCTTTCATCACCTTCAACAAGGATTTCCATTGATAACTCATCATGGAGTGCCAGATAAGTAGCACGGTCAGTAAGCGTGTAACCGCTTTTTTCAGATGCCACTCTTATCGTTCCGCCCATTCCCTGTCCTGTTTCCTGATACCATTTCCCTCCAGGCTGCAATTCCGCCTCTTCCCATAAAGACTTTTCTTTTTTATGGGTCCCGGAATCATCGCCCCGTGAAACAAAAACAGACTCTGAATCGGCAATCATCTTCAATGCTTCACCAGGGCTTTTCGCACCTTTGATGCCGGCCGGATCCTCCCCCGGGCCTGCGATGACAAAATCATTGTGCATGACAAGCTGATAGTTTGTGACATCACCGTTATCCACCAGTACCTGTTCAGAGTCCGGAGCATGTGTCAATAGCGCATCTGCTTCTCCGTTTTCTCCCATCTCAAGTGCTTTCCCGGTACCTACCGCAATTGTTTTGACCATATATCCATTCTGTTCTTCAAACATAGGCACAAGCTTGTCCAATAGGCCGCTGTCCTGGGTGCTCGTTGTTGTGGCAAGGATGAAACTTGATTTAGGTTGTTCCGCAGCAGCATTTTCTTTTCCCCCGCCATCTGCTTCCTGAATGGACTGAACGTTTCCGCATGCCGTAAGCAGTGCCGTTAACATGGCACCAATCAGAAATAAAAATGATTTTTTCAATTAATTGACCTCCTCAATGACTGAAGCGATCCCGGTTACATCATATCCACCCAGTTTGTTGATCCCTTCCTGTAACTCATCGGATTGCAGAATTTGTTTTATCGACAGCCACTGCTCACTCTTGTAAAACTCTTCCCTCATGACAAAGTCATACCTTTCCTTGATAAGCGGCACAAAGCCAAGTCCTCTTTTCCGAGCAGCGCTTTCAGTACCTAATCCCGCGTCAGCTTCACCTCTCAAAACGGCAGAGGCAAGATCGGTATGTGTCTGTTCAACATTTTCATAACCTCTGATGGAACGGCGGTCAATTCCCATTTTTTTCAGATGGAAATCAAGCAGAAGGCGGGTCCCGGCCCCTTTTTGCCTATTCACAAACACCAAATCGGCTCGGTTAAGATCCTTCCAGCCCTGCAAATGTTTGGGGTTTCCTTCAGGCACGATCCAGCCGATATTCCTCTTTACAAACTGCACGACATAAACCGGCTGTCCCGCAAACATCCTTCTGATAATAGGCGTATTATATTCACCCGTTTCCTCATCAAGCAGGTGGCAGCCGACAATATCAGCTTTCTCGAAATACATGCTGAGCAGGCCTTCCATACTGCCGACAAAGGCAGGAAGAATCAATGTACCTTCTCCTCGCTCTTTCATATAGCGGATGACAAGGTCTACTGAAAGGTCATGACTGCCAATAAAAAGCACTGGAGGCGCCAGCCGGCCAGCCCCCTGTGCACGAGAATATTCATCTTCCGCTTCAGGCACGCCATGCTGTTTGCCGAGAAAGACATCAAGGTCCTCAGGATTAAACCGCATCTTCCGGCCAATTCTTGTAACCGGAAGCTCCCCGCGCTTCACTATTTCATATACGGTATACTTTGAAATTTTCAGCATGTCAGCAACATCTTCCGGAGTCAAGAAAGGTTTCGCCATGGATAAACACTCCTTTTATGTACCTGCACTCTAAGTTTACTGTCTGCATTATACGCGGTCAATCCATTTCGTTATGTTTTGTTTAGTTTAATTGGTTTTTGTTTAGTTTTATCTATTTTATTCATGTTTTGTTTGGTTAAATATATTCTGTTGATGCTTTCTCATACTATTTAAGCGCCCTTTCCGCAAGGTAAAGAACAAATGCACAAGGCTCCCGCATAGCGGCGTACCGCATAAGCAGGGCTGTACCAGGAAGGGCGCTTTTTCCCTTCTTGGGGCGGCAATGCTTATGACGATAGCCGCCAGGGCTCGCAGCCGGACAATTCGAAATGCGGAGAGCCCTTGCTCAGCGGCGTACGCATAAGCAGGGCTGTACCAGGAAGGGCGCTTTTTCCCTTCTTGGGGCGGCAATGCTTATGACGATAGCCGCTAGGGCTCGCAGCCGGACATTGATCTTCCTTAAAACTTTCTTACCTATAAAAAAAGGCTCCTGCCGTTAATCCATCGGCAGGAGCCTTTTCAACACTATTCAAATAAGGTTGTGTTCATGAATATACTTCATACTTTCAACCAATATCTTATCTTTCATCATAAAACTGAATTCTTTGCGGCTGCGGATATTATCCGGCAGGCTAGTGACCAGAACAGGACCTTCCGTTTCCAGGTAGTCCGTTTTTTTTCGGACTTCCCGGATCCGGGCAAAATAAGTGTTTTTCACAACTGTTGCATCTTTTCCTGACACTTCATACTGCCCGATATAGTTGAGCTCTTCCACAATTCCGCCAGTTTCTTCGAATACCTCTCTTACAGCTGCCTCTTCAGGCGTTTCCCCGGGTTCTACTTTACCGCCCGGAAACTCGATTCCCCTGTTTCGATGGCGTGTCAGCAGCCATTGATTATGAAATTTGCAGATGACCCAAACATGCCGGGGATCATCCGAGAACGGCTGCTCCGAAAACGAGAATTTCACTGTATTGTCATAGTAATCCTGAAAAGTAATCATAGCCATAACTCCAACTTTTGTAGTGTCTTGTGATTTCATCCTTCTATCGGATTACTTATGAATTCCATTACCGTCCCTTTCGAGATTAACGGTGGATAATATTACTGATGATCCACTTGCCGTTTTCGTAAGTGAATTCCACTGTTATGCTGTAGGATCCATAGAGATCGGAAGTGTTCTCCTGATAAAGCTCATATTTTTTTGAGTCAATTTTTTTCAGTTCGTATGGATTGTCTTTTTCAAACCAGGGCGGAAGTTCTGTCGGAACGATATATAAACCGCCGTCCCTCTCTTCATAATAAAAATCCACATATGTTTTTGCAACCTCAAGTTTAGAAATGCTGCCGAAGTCATTTAGAAGTTCTTGTTTAGACTGATATTTCTTAACCATATACTGTTCGTCTGTATCCTGTACAAGCTTATCGATGAATGCGGTTAATAATGTTTCGGCTTGATCCTCTGTAAAGGCTGCTTGTTCCTTATTCTCTGTTGCTTGCGCTACCTGGGTTTCAGGAAATAAATGACCGAACGGCGCTTTTGCCGTTGACTCCGGAAACATGAATAATCCCCCTGCCGCTATGAAAAGTGCGGCTGTCATTGCAGGCAACCATTTTCTTGTTGTTTTCATGCTGATCTCCCCCTGTTTGCTGTTTGTGCCTACTTCCTGTATTCCCATGAAAAGGAAGTAGTTAAACCTGTTATATGTACAAATTTACGGACTGCCCTTCACCCGTTCCCATCCAGGGCTCTATAGATATAGACGGAATCCCGTCCCTGTATGTTTCAAAATCCCAACATTTTCTTGGAAGTTTTTTGAACGGAGGCACCGGCTCATTTCCAACCGCTTTGTACTTGATGTGGGAATCAGCGTTCTTTATGTTAACATGCAAAGTATTGAAACGGCGGCCTTAAGATTGTTGATCTGCTGATTCACAGCATTGGCTCACCAATCATTTTGAACGAAAATCAGGGATAAGCCGCAAAAAGCCAGTTCCGGATCGAGAGGATAGGCATGGAGTCCAGAATATACAGAGGGATAACGATCTAGCGGGGTATATGGCGGGAAGCTGGCTATACACATTGCTGTCTCATCGCACTCCATCCGTTCTTTTAGAGCAAAGAATGATGGATTACAACAAATCCCCAGCCGCTTGCCAAGGCTGGAAAAACACCCGCTCAGGTATCTTTTTAATATTCGTCCGTGACCGACGCCGTTGACACAGCATGCTTTTTATTGCACATTGACCGCCCGGTTCAGCGACTGAATATCTTTGACAGCATCCACATATTTTTGATAATCGCCTTCCTGTGAAGCCTCAGCAAGCAATGTGGAGGTCCCTGAGGCATAATCTTGCAAGGCCCGGCTAAAACCCGACATATCATGAATTTGCTTCATTACCCGAAATTTTTCGGCTGCATCGTTCTGAAATACCTCTTTTTCATTTCCGTTAAGCATTAAGCGTGCCGTGATTCCCTGCTTATAAAACGCCCTGGTGATTTTCTTTTTCTCACCATTCATATAGACGGCATGTGAACTGATTTCTTTCACAGCCCTGCGAATGAAAGGACGGATCTGGGCCGCTTCGAGCTGTCCATTCCGCGGCGGCTGACGAAGGATTCCTGCCCTGTCTATAACTGCTCCATTTTCATAGACCGCTTCATTGCCGTTTCTGACTTCAACCAACCTCTCTCTTGGATAAGAAGGGATGCCGTTTACCGATTCCCTGTTGAACGTTTCATTTATTGCCTGCAGCTGGCTCCCGATCACCTGCTGTTCATATATGGAGGAAAAATCCGTTTCATTTTCAGCCCTGCCTTTTTCAAACATTTTCACCTCTTTTATACCAGCCGGGCCGGTTTCATTTTCATAAGCCTGCTGTCCGCAGCCGGCAGCTAAACTTAAAAGCACTGCAGTTAAAAGTCCCTTTACCGTATTTTTGTTCATTTCCCTTCACCTGCTTTCTTCGCGTTTTTATGATAGTTTGAAATCAGCCGGCAGGTTTTATTCACATAAAGGGTACATTAAAAGAACATCGTACGCGAAGGAGTGTTGTTATGCATTTCTTTGAACAGCCGACCCTTCAGCTGGCCCGCAGCCTGCTCGGGAAGACATTGATCCATAAGACAGATGAAGGAGTAACTTCGGGACGGATTGTTGAAACAGAAGCGTATATGGGGCCTGAAGACAAAGGTGCCCATTCATTTGGAAACAGAAAAACAGACCGGACAAAGGTGATGTACGAAAGAGCCGGCCTTGCGTATTTGTTCAGGATTTATGGAATGCACCTTTGTTTTAATGTAGTCAGCGGCCCTCCCGGAAAACCGGAAGCAATATTGATCAGGGCGCTAGAACCCGTTGACGGTCTTCGTCTGATGGCTAAACGGCGAGGCATGGAACTTACGGATGAAGAAGGGGCATTGCCCGCCCGGAAACTCGCCAATCTGACAAATGGGCCGGGCAAACTTTCAATGGCACTTGGATTGAGCATGGATTTGTATGGAAATGATCTCACTACTCCGCCGCTGTGGATTGATTTCACCGCTGGCCAGCCAGATGCCCGGCAAATCGTTGAAGGGCCCAGAATCAATATCGATTACGCAGAAGAGTATACTGCTGTACCCTGGAGATTCTGGATAAAAGATAATCCGTTCGTTTCAAAAGTGGCAAGAAAATATACTGCGCACCTGGATTAAAATAAGCAGGCGGATTAATCGCCCGCCTGCTTGTGTCCAGATTCAGAAAGGAGAATCTTCGGCTCTGTTTTCCAAGACCCCGATGCTTTCAATATGCTGCTTCGTTTCCGGTTTCCCCAGTTTGTGGATCATTCCGTAGATTGCCCTCAGCCGCTCGTCATATCCATCGTTTTCACGGTCGAGATGATACTCAAGGTATGGAAGGTGGGCCCTGATAAAAGCACCCCAGTCTTTTGACGTCCTTCCATCGAATAAATCCTGCAGCAAAGTTATATCCTCTTCAGTCGCTTCAATTTCAAAATCGTAGGGCGTCGCCGTTTGTATCGGAAGGATATCGCCGCTGCCGATTGCGACATAATACGTTTGTTTTTCCATCATTCCAGCTCCTTTTCATAAAGGTCTGATGGTTTTAATCTGTTACAACCACCTTGAAAATATACAGCGTCCGGCTTCGGCGTGATTTTCATTTCACTTATCCAAACCGTATCCCTTTTTTTATTGCTGAAAGCGGGTATACTGAACGTAAAAGCCCTTGATATGTATTGTTTTGGATATAGATGCGCCGGGTATGACCTATTTTAGGAGGGATAAAGTGAAATTAGTCGATGATCTTTTCAATAGATACCGCTACCATCTTTCAGGTGATGAAGAGGATGCCAACATCATCACATTTGCAGTCCTCGAACAAATGGACAGAGACGACTTGCTGGATCTTATAGAAGAAATGGATGAACAGGAATTATACGATATGGTAGGCCTTTATATGCTCGAGACGTTAAAGCAGAAAATGGGAGCACGCGAATTGGAAAGCTCAATGCTTTTCAGACGGCTCCATTAAGAACATCAGCACCACACGTGTCCAATTAAACTCAACCGGTATTCGGTATGAAAGCCGTATACTATTTCGGACTCAGTACAGCGAATCTGCCACGATTCTTTTATCCATAAAAAAACCGCCGCTTATTACGGTAGAGTGGTTCAGTTATTGTGGAGAAAACTTGAAATACCGCACTTAGTAAAAATTGAATCAACAGGTTAAATCGCACAATATACAGTACAAAAAGCTCAGAACACTGAGCTTTTTGTATAAGAAGTTATTCGAATAAAGCATCCTTTAATGGAAGTAAATCCTGCTCCTAAAATTGCATTTTAGGACTGGGAGTCGATTTCCGCTGCTGGGACTCACTTTCACTACATGCACAAGTGCGACATCCATTCCTGCTTCCATAGGAGAGAGACGGAAAATGGTCTGGGTTTGAGGGCAGAGCACTGAATTACTGTTCAGTGCCTGAATTGTCGGCTTTCTCTCATTTATAGGCATGGAAATCGGGATTCCATACCTATATTTTGGTCATTCAGCTGTTTATAGGCACTGAGCCAAGGATGTTCCCGGGGCGCCTGCGGAATACGGCTGCCTGGACTCAAAAACAGTGCCTGTTGACTTTACGGCAAGGTTTTTTGTCTTATTAAGCCATCATATTCTTTATAATTTCGATTGTCTTATCAATATCCGTGCGGTTCACATCATAATGGGTGGTAAGCCGGACTGTGTAAGGGCCAAAGCCACCGGAAAGCACCCCTTCGCTTTTCAGCTTTTCAACAAAATCCGAAGACGTCATACCGGCTTCTTTCACATTGATGAGGACAATGTTCGTCTCCACGTCGTTTTCAATTTCAAGACCTTCTATTTCGGCTATTCCACGGGCTAAAACCGCAGCATTTTCATGGTCTTCTGTCAGCCGTTCCGTCATTTCCGTGAGAGCGACAAGGCCGGGAGCGGCTATAACTCCGACCTGACGAAGCCCGCCGCCAAGCCGCTTCCGCCATTTTCTCGCCTCTTCAATAAATGAACGGCTCCCTGCAATGATTGAACCGACAGGAGCACCGAGACCTTTGGAAAGGCAAAACTGGACCGTATCCGTATATTGGGCAATTTTCTTTACAGGGACATCAAGAGCCGCCGCTGCGTTAAAAAGTCTTGCCCCATCCAAATGGATCGGAATGGTGTGTTTCCCTGCGATATGTTTTATTGCCTCCATATTTGCAAGCGGTACAACTGCACCTCCAGCCCGGTTATGGGTATTTTCCAGCAAAATCAAACCGGTTTCCGGCATATGTATATCTTCAGGCCGAATGGCCGCTTCCACTTCTGCCGGATCCATCGCTCCTTTTTCACCATTGATTGTCCGCGGCTGAACACCTGCGAATGCTGAAATGGCAGCCCCTTCATAATAAAAAATGTGGGATTCCGCTTCGAGGATCACTTCGTCAGCTGGCCGGCAATGGGTCAATACTGCAATTTGGTTCCCCTGTGTACCGCTTGTAACAAATAGTGCTGCCTCTTTTCCAAGCATTTCTGCCGCTTTCTCTTCCAGTTTTATGACAGTTGGATCTTCACCATACACATCATCTCCGACCTCGGCCTCATAGCTGGCCCTGCGCATGTTTTCAGTCGGTTTTGTAACTGTATCACTTCGTAAATCAATCACTCATAGTCCCCCTTAATCCACTTTTATTCAAGTATATCAGGAAAAAGAAATGCTGTAATGGACATAATAGCCCGCATGCCCCCCTCTATCTGCTCCTCTTCCTTCGCACTACCGGCATTTCCGCATCAATAGGGTTCTGCTCTGGCTATTCGCATGGATGAAGTCCTGACTCACATCCATTATATTGCAGAGGAACCGGTTACTAAACAGGATGCGCGTCCGGAGAGGCTTGTTCAGTGAAAATGGATAAAATGTTAATTCAGTATGAACCTATTGTAAAAAAGCAGCTTATCTCCTTAAATAACGATTTTCACCGGGATGATTTGTATCAGGTCGGAATGATCGGACTCTGGGAGGCAATCGAACGTTTTGACGAGGAGAAAGGATCATTTGGTGCTTACGCGATAAAAACCGTCAGAGGGAAGATGCTCACTTATTTGAAAAAGCAGACAGCCCAGCAATATGCAATTGAAAAGGTGAAGGCCTTTGGTACCGAAATGCTATCCACCGATACACCCGAGATATGGATGGAGAACCAGTATGACTTTTTCCCATGGGACCTTTTATCAGAAAAAGAAATATTTTGGGTCACTCATCATGTTTTCCTCGGCTATTCCCGAAAAGAAATCATGCTCATGACCGGTGTTACAGCATCCGCATATAATGGCTGGCGCAGACAAGCGCTGAAAAAACTGAAAAAACACTACGCAGGCTCACTGCAATAACACCCGCATCTGTCCTTTCATTAGAAGACAAAGGTTGTGTAGTATAATAAGAAGTGAACAAAGACAGACAACCATGCTTTCGGGCATTTTTAGAGGAGTGGTATTCAGATGATGAAAATTTTGATTATATCCATTATTGTCGTAATCGTTATTCTTCTCCTTAGTGTACTTGCCATTTCCAAAGGGTATCAGTACAAACATACAGTGGATGAAATGCCGGCCGAGTATCCCGGCGAAAAAGAAAACGATGAAGAATCGAGCAGAAAATAGTAAAAAGGCGGAAAGTGCTGAATCACTTTCCGCCTTTTTTATAAATGTCTCTCGTAAACGGCGCTCTTGATTTCCTGGTGCCAGCAGATATCGTCATAAGCGTATTTTCCTTTAGAAGAAAACGGCACCTTGGTTACTTCTCTATTCAGTACGCAATTTTTGCGGAGTATAGACACAATACGGCTCTTCAGACATATAGCTGCCTGTTTCATAGTAAGCTCGAGCGCGGCAGCCTGAACAGACATTGATGAATTCACAAACACCGCATTTCCCCTCGAGTTCTTCGTTGTTTCTCAGTTTCATGAACACAGGGGAGCCGTTCCAGATCTCAGCAAAACTTTGTTCCGCAAGATCCCCTGCCTGCACAGGGAGATAGCCGCATGGCTGCACCTTTCCCTTATGGGAGATGAAGCTTACACCCGTTCCGGCAAGGCATCCTTTCGTCATTGCGGCCATACCGTGTGTTTTCGCAGTTATGCGATCGCCTGCTTCCGCCGCCTTTTGTCTCATGATGCGGTAATAGTGCGGCGCGCAGGTTGCGCGGATTTCAAATGGCACTTCGCGTGACCGGTCATAAAACCATCCGAGCACTTCTTCGTATTGTTCGGCCGGAAGCATCTGGCTCTCCGTGATCTGGATGCCGCAGCCAACGGGAACGAGCATGAACAGGTGCAGCGCATCGACATTCTGGGCGCGGGCAAGCTGGACGGTATCTTCCACATACTCAATATTATGTTTTGTGATTGTCGTATTGAACTGGAGTTCGATGCCCTGTTCCTTAACGTAAGAAGCTCCGCGTAATGCTGCCTCATAGGCGCCCGGTATTCCTCGGAATTTATCATGGATGTCGGCTGTCGGGCCATCAAGGCTGATTGCAACCCTTCGTATCCCTGCATCTTTTATTTTCTTTGCGATCTCTCTTGTAATTAATGTTCCATTTGAAGCGAGGGCTGTTGTGATTCCAAGCTTATTCGCATAGTCCGCAATTTCGAAAAAATCAGGCCGATACAGCGGTTCTCCCCCCGTAAGCACCAGTATCGGATCGGCAAATTCTGCAATCTGTTCAAGAATGCTAAAAGCCTGCTCCGTCGTCAACTCTTCCTTATTACGCTGAGGCTGGGCAGTCGCCCGGCAATGCACACATTTTAAGTTGCATCCTTCTGTAAGTTCCCAAAAAATGAGGCGCGGCATATAATCCTTTTGGCCGGCTTCTACAGTTGACGGCCGTTCTTGCAAAACTGCTCCGGGTGTCATTGTCACACTAATTCCCCCTATGGATGGATTGAATATAATGATTAAAAACGTTATATCAGCACTTAATACTCTAACTTCAACTATAGCAACCCGGCTGCCGGTTTTCTGGAATTGACCGGTGACAATTCCGAATGTTCTGTGACAGCAGACCGAAAACACGCTGAGCCATGATAAAAAAAGGCCTCGCGCCGGAAACGGAGCAAGGCAATGACACAGAAGAACATTTTACCTTTTCTCAAGCCCCTGCTCTTCTGGACATCTTTAATGGATATCGATCAATTCAGACTTGACCCGTTCAAATGCTTGATCTAAAAACGAAATTTCTTCAACCTTCATGTCAGGTTCATCAATTGTACTCACAATTTCCTCACGGAGCATGTCGTAACAGTGCCTGACAGGCTGCTGAAGCATAACCGTTTCGCGTAGTTTATTTGTGTAATATTCCGTACCGTGTATCATAACTGAATAGCCTCTTTTCATCTGTTTTTCCACTCTAGGGCAGATGCCTTTCCAAAACATTCCTTCTAATTGTTTTATGACACCTTAACTATACAGCAGCAGCCTTCCTGGTATATCGCCAAACTTTGACGATTTTCTTACTTTACTATATCGATAAAGAAAGCCCGCCGATTTGCGAGCCTTCAAGCAAAGTTGCCCTATCTAAATTGCCGCAGCGTTGCAACACTTCTTGCTGGAAAGTTATCTATGCGATAAAAAAAGAGAAAAACCCTTTGGGTTTTTCT